>NZ_LMDO01000014.1:0-63582 GCF_001425105.1 Pseudomonas sp. Root401
ACACTGGCCGGTGCTTTTTTCTCAAACCGCGCTAGAACTTCTGCCCACATTGCTTTCGTCACCCTGACTGGAGTTTTGTGGGATTTTATCAAAGACCTTGAAAGGGCTGGCTCTTACAGCGGGTCACTTTTGGAAGAGCGCCAAAAGTAACCAAAAGCGCTTTGCCCCACCACTCGGTGCCTCGCTCAGGCTCGGCATGCCTGAACGAAGGYATTGCTCCGTGGGCCGCCGCGAAGGGCCATCCATGGCCCAGCGCGGCTAWCCCGGCATCCATGCCGGGATGCCCACTGCGCAATACCTTCGTTCAGCCAGCGTGGTTAATGGGGCGCCCCAGATCAAAAACAAAACCGAGGCGGCCTGATAGCCGACCTGGTTCTTGGTGAGACCGCGTTTTTCCTGTGGGAGCGGGCTTGCTCGCGAAAGCGGTGGATCAGTTTGCAATGATGTTGGATGGTACCGACGCCTTCGCGAGCAAGCCCGCTCCCACAGGGTTCTGCGGCGTCTGGGCATCTTGTGGCTGCCGAAAATCCATGTGGGAGCGAGCCTGCTCGCGAAGGCGGTGCTCCAGTCGATGAAAATGTTGGATGTGCTGGCCTCTTCGCGAGCAGGCTCGCTCCCACAGTGGTTCTGTGTTGAATATAAATTTTGTGTTCGCTGAAATTGGATGTGGGAGCGAGCTTGCTCGCGATGGCGGTGGTTCAGTCACATGGATGTTGAGCTGACTGGCCCCATCGCGAGCAAGCTTTGCTCACACAGATCTGATGGGTGTACGACCGGGAGAGCCAGGTCGGCTACTAGGCCGCCTCGCGGTGGACGTTGATCTCAGCGCCCCGTTAACCACGCTGGCCGAACGCAGGCATTGTGGAGTGGGCAACCCGGCATGGATGCCGGGATAGCCGCGCTGGGCCATGGATGGCCCTTCGCGGCGGCCCACGGAGCAATGCCGGAGTGAGGGCACACCGAGCCTAAGCGAGGTGCCAAGTGGTGGGGCAGAAGCGCTTTGGTTACTTTCGCGCTTTTCGAAAGTGACCCGCCGTCAGGGCGGAACCCTAAGCCGCCGTTACCAAAGAAACGGATATACACCCGATAAAAGCACCACAGCGGGCCCCCAGCCAAACTCAGCCCGCCACCAACACCCGAATCGCCTCCAAACGCAACGCCGCCTTCTCAAGCATCGCCAGCCCTTGCTCGCGCTGTTGGCGCAGGGCTACCAGTTCGCTGTCGCGCACGGTCGGGTTGACCGCTTGCAGGGCGGTCAGGCGGGCCAGTTCCTCGTCGGTATCGGCGGCCAGGCGACGTTGGGCCTCGGCCACGCGTTCGGCGTGACGCGGGGCGATCTTTTCTTCGCCGGCATTGATCCGTGGCGTGAGCTGGTCGCGCTGGGCCTGGATGAACTTGTTGGCGCTGGCGCGGGGCACGCTTTCGAGCTGGTCGTTCAAGGTTTCGAACGAAACCCGGGCGGCCAGGTCGTTGCCGTTGGCGTCCAGCAGGCAGCGCAGGGCGGCCGGCGGCAGGTAGCGGCCCAGTTGCAGCGAGCGCGGGGCCACTACTTCACTGACGTAGAGCAGCTCCAACAACACGGTGCCGGGCTTGAGGGCCTTGTTCTTGATCAGCGCCACGGCGGTGTTGCCCATGGACCCGGACAGCACCAGGTCCATGCCGCCTTGCACCATCGGGTGCTCCCAGGTGATGAATTGCATGTCTTCGCGAGACAGCGCCTGGTTGCGGTCGTAGGTGATGGTCACGCCTTCGTCGTCGCCCAGCGGGAAGCTGGCGTCGAGCATTTTTTCGCTCGGCTTGAGAATCAGCGCGTTTTCCGAATGGTCCTCGCTGTCGATACCAAAGGCGTCGAACAGGGTTTCCATGTAGATCGGCAGGGCGAACTGGTCGTCCTGCTCGAGAATGGCTTCCACCAGCGCATCGCCTTCACCAGCGCCGCCGGAGTTGAGCTCCAGCAAACGGTCGCGACCGGTGTGCAGCTCGGCTTCCAGGCGCTCGCGTTCAGTACGGGCCTCGTCGATCAGCGCTTGCCACTGGCCATCGTCGGCTTCTTCCAGCAATGGCAGCAGGCGTGGGCCGAACTGGTGTTGCAAGGCGTTGCCGGTCGGGCAAGTGTTGAGGAAGGCATTCAGGGCTTCGTGATACCACTGGAACAGCCGCGCTTGCGGGCTGGTTTCCAGGTACGGCGCGTGGAGTTCGATGGTGTGTTTCTGGCCGATCCGGTCCAGACGTCCGATACGTTGCTCGAGCAGGTCCGGGTGCGCTGGCAGATCGAACAGCACCAGGTGATGGGCGAACTGGAAGTTGCGGCCCTCACTGCCGATTTCCGAGCAGATCAGCACCTGAGCACCGAACTCTTCGTCGGCGAAATAGGCCGCCGCGCGGTCGCGCTCCAGGATGTTCATACCCTCGTGGAACACCGTGGCCGGGATGCCGGAACGCACGCGCAAAGCGTCTTCCAGGTCCATGGCGGTTTCGGCGTGGGCACAGATCACCAGTACTTTGGTGCGCTTGAGCATTTTCAGGGTGTCGATCAGCCACTCGACCCGCGGGTCGAAGCGCCACCAGCGCTCTTCTTCGCTGGCGTCCGGCTGGGCCTGGAAGCTGACTTCCGGGTACAGCTCGGGGTGATCGCCCAGGGGCAACTCGAGGTACTCGTCCGGGCACGGCAGCGGGTAAGCGTGCAGCTTGCGCTCGGGGAAGCCCTGCACAGCGGCGCGGGTGTTGCGAAACAGCACGCGACCGGTGCCGTGGCGGTCCAGCAGTTCACGCACCAGGCGGGCACTGGCTTCGACATCGCCATCACTGACCGCGGTCAGCAAGGCTTCGCCTTCATTGCCCAGGAAGCCCTGGATGGTTTTGTGGGCCTCAGGCGAAAGACGGCCTTTGTCCAACAACTCCTGCACGGCTTCGGCCACCGGGCGATAGTTTTCGCTTTCGGCGCGGAAGGCCTTGAGGTCGTGGAAGCGATTCGGGTCCAACAGGCGCAGGCGAGCAAAGTGGCTGTCCTGGCCTAGTTGTTCCGGGGTTGCGGTCAGCAGCAGCACGCCCGGGATTGTCTCGGCGAGTTGTTCGACCAGCGCGTACTGCGGGCTGACCTGATCTTCGTGCCACACCAGGTGATGAGCCTCGTCGACCACCATCAGGTCCCAGCCGGCGGCGAACAGCGCGTCCTGGGCCTTCTCGTCGTCCACCAGCCACTCCAGCGCCACCAGGGCCAGTTGAGTGTCTTCGAACGGGTTGCTGGCATCGCTTTCGATGAAGCGTTCTTCGTCGAACAGCGCGACTTGCAGGTTGAAGCGCCGGCGCATTTCCACCAGCCATTGGTGCTGGAGGTTTTCCGGCACCAGGATCAGGACGCGGTTGGCGCGGCCGGACAGCAGTTGACGGTGGATGACCAGGCCGGCCTCGATGGTCTTGCCCAGGCCCACTTCGTCCGCCAGCAACACACGCGGCGCAATGCGGTCGGCCACTTCACGGGCAATGTGCAATTGGTGGGCGATTGGCTGGGCACGGACGCCGCCCAGGCCCCAAAGCGAAGACTGTAACTGGCGGCTGGTGTGTTCCAGGGTGTGGTAGCGCAGGGAGAACCAGGCCAACGGGTCGATCTGGCCGGCGAACAGACGGTCGCTCGCCAGGCGGAACTGGATAAAGTTCGACAGTTGGGTTTCGGGCAGGGTGACGACTTCGTTCTGCCCGTTGAGGCCGTGGTAGACCAGCAGCCCATCGACGTCATCGACTTCGCGCACGGTCATTTTCCAGCCTTCGAAGTGAGTGATCACATCGCCCGGCGAAAACCGTACACGGGTGAGCGGCGCATTCCGTAGCGCGTACTGGCGAGTGTCGCCAGTGGCCGGATAGAGCACGGTCAACAAGCGGCCGTCCTGTGCCAGAACGGTGCCTAAACCCAGCTCGGCTTCGCTGTCACTGATCCAGCGTTGCCCCGGTTGATACTGCTGCGCCATGCTGCCTGACTCCCGCCTTGAAAAAGCCGGTTATCTTAACGGAAGGATCCCTCAGACCAAAGGATTTACGTACGTTGATTAGTTAGCGACGGCATGGAACTTACGCTTGCCCAGCGATCAAACAAGCTCGGCCCCGGGGATCGCTGCAATGCCAACTGGGTCACAAGTTTCAGACCGGCGGTTCAAGCTGCCACTTTCCCAGCCGACAACCTGAAGACAGGAGACCTTTATGTTGCCACCCATGCTCCCTTTGAGCGCCGTACCCATCACCGCTCAACAGGATCCGGTTCGCCAGCGACCGGACATACCGCCCGTGGTCCCGGTGCAGCCAAGCTCCAACGAAAGCACCATCGACCTGCAAAACCGCGACCCGGAAGAGGCCGCGCTGCTGTTGCGCGAGGAGCAGCGTCGCCGGCAGGAGCGCGATAAGCGCCACCGCGAGGCCAATGACGATCCTGAAGAACACCTGGCCGTACCGGGTACCGAACTCAACGCCGACAATACCGTGCCGGTGGTGCCGCTGATAGACGAAGAGTCGCGCCAGGGCTTGTGGGTCGATATCCAGATCTGATTCAGGTGTTTGCCGACGTACGCAGGCTGGTCAACGCCGCCAACAGCCCGCATCATGGGCGCATCCGCAATTCACTGCACGATGCCCACACGCCATGAGCCAAGACGACAAGCTGATCGACCTCAGTGCCGAGCGCGCCAAGCGCGTTCACGACCTCAACGAAAAACGCCTCAATGAAGTCCGCCAGGCTTTCGAGCAGGCCATGCCGTTGGGCAAGCCCAAGAAAAAGCCGAAAAACAAACCGAAAAAGCGCTGAACCCCCTCGATCCATTGATGCAGATCAGTTATTTCCCCACCTTTTCGCCCCGTTGCGGGCGTTATTGACCCCGGTCAATTTTCATCCAGGCCTGATTGGTTAACTTGAACCCATCGCAACAGGGGCAAGACCAGGAGGCCAGTCATGTTTTTCGATAATGTGGTGTTTGCCGGGGTGCTGACGGTTGGCCTCATGGTCGTATTTTTCGCAGGCTTTGGATTATTCATCTGGAAAGACGCACACAAGCGGAAAAAACCGTAGGTCTTTCCGGCTGCAACGAGCACGCAAGGCATTTTGGGCGACTTCGGTCGCCCTTTTTTTTGGGCAAATTTTCCCTGTTTGACACAAAACAACTGTGTGAGCGTTGGGCATAAAAAAAGGTGCGAGCCGCAAGGGTCGCACCTTCTTTTTTGAGCCGCTGGAATCAGCTGCCCAGGGCCTTGGACGCCAGCCAGAACAGCCCGGCCGACAGCGCCACCGTGGCTGGCAGGGTCAACACCCAGGCCAGCAGGATGTTGCGCACGGTGCCACCTTGCAGGCCGCTCTTGTTCGCGACCATGGTGCCGGCTACGCCCGAGGACAGGACGTGGGTGGTGGAAACCGGTAGGCTGAAGATGTTCGCCATGCCGATCATGCACGCGGTGGTGATCTGCGCCGACATGCCCTGGGCGTAGGTCATGCCTTGCTTGCCGATCTTCTCGCCGATGGTCAGTACCACACGCTTCCAGCCGATCATGGTGCCCAGGCCCAGCGCCAGGGCGACCGCCAGGATCACCCAGAACGGGGCGTACTCGGTGGTGGCGGTCAGGTCCTTGCGCAGCTTGTTCAGGTCGTCTTTCTCACGGGCTGCCAGGCCTGGCAGCTTGCCGACTTTCTTCGCCGTGTCGTCCAGGCAGAGCAGGTAGCGACGAACCTCGATGCGTCGTTCCGACGGCAGCGAGTGGTAGTCGGCCACGCCTTTGAGCGTGTCGAGCAGGGCATTGATGGTCGGCTCGGTCTGCTGCGGGTTGCAGCGGAATTTCTCCGGCAGATCGCCTTTCACGCTTTTGCCCAGCGCCAGGTATTCACCCAGGGACTCGTTGTTGCGTTGGTAGAACTGGCTCAGGTGCAGGGTCGCGTCACGGGTCCGCTCGATCTGGTAGGTGGTGCTGCCCAGGTCCAGTACAAACTGTGCCGGCACGATACCGATCAGCACCAGCATGATCAGGCCGATACCTTTCTGACCATCGTTGGAGCCGTGGACAAAGCTGACAGCCATGGCCGAGATCACCAGCACCAGGCGGTTCCAGAACGGCGGGTGCTTCTTGTCGTCGATCTGGCGGCGTTGTTCCGGTGTCTTGTGCATCTTCGACAGCGGGCGCCACCATTTCAGGCCGATCAGCACCAGGGCGGCGATCAGGAAGCCTGCCATGGGCGAGAACACCAGGGAGGCGCCGATATCGATCGCCTTCTGCCAGTTCACCCCGTCGGCCAACGGGATATCGTTGATCAACGCGTTGGCCAGGCCCACGCCGAGGATCGAGCCGATCAAGGTGTGGGAACTGGACGCCGGGATACCGAAGTACCAAGTGCCCAGGTTCCAGGTAATGGCCGCTGCGAGCAGCGAAAACACCATGGCCAGCCCGTGTCCGGTGTTCACATTGATCAGCAGCTCTACGGGCAGCAAGTGAACGATGGCGTACGCCACCCCCACACCGCCCAGCAGCACGCCGAGGAAATTGAACACACCGGAAAAGAACACCGCCAGATGAGGCGGCATGGCTTTGGTGTAGATAACAGTGGCAACCGCGTTAGCGGTGTCATGAAAGCCGTTGATGAACTCGAAGGCGAGGACAAAAGCCAGGGCGAGCAAGAGGCTCACAAGCACCCAAGCATCCAGTCCGCTGAATAAATCGATCATGAAGGTTTTCTGACCCGGTCATAAGGGGGCGCGATTATGCCAGAAAACCATGGCAATCGATGCATTGCCTGCTCATCGGCAACATTCTTCAACGAAATAATTTGTAGGAATGCCTCTGGCGCGAGGTTTCCCGTGGGGCACGTAACCCTTTGATTCAGGGGCGCAAAGCGTCCCGGAACCTGATCGCCGCCCGCTGTAGAGCACTTCGAGCGGTTGTATGAAATATCTGAAAAGAGGGTCGGCCATGAACCTTCCCGGTCGTCGGACGGGAGTGGATGGCGGCCCGCTCATGGCGGGCGTGCGCTGTGGTTTCCGGCCTGGGTGGCGGCCGGAGACCTCTTCACAAGAACGTCAGGCCCAGAGCGTCACTGCTCTTCGGCCTTGAGTTCTTTTTCCATTTTCTGGAGTTCCTGGGTGAAGGCCTGGTCCTGAACGGTGGCGCGCTTACGCCAGGGTTTGCGTTCCGGTTCAGGCTGCGCGGCGTAGGTGGTGACTTCCCCGCCGTAAACTTCCTTGTAACGTTGTTCCTGGCGCTCAAGTTCCGCGCGCAGTTCGTCTTTCGTCACAGTTGTACCTAATTAATTGAAATTGAATCTGGTGATACGCACTGCATGTAGGCATGCAGACGGCCACGGCACCAGAGCTGACAGCTGACGTAGCATCAGGGCTTCGTGTTGTTGCCAATACAGGGGAAGCGACCCTAAAGGTGCTTCGGGCGCCAGGGTATTAACCAAGGTGCCTGCGTACGGGAGCGGTCGATTGGCCGTACCGTCGCTGAGTTGCATTATAGCGGTCCAGCTGAATAACACTATCGGGAAATATTTAAAGGGGCCGGTTGTTGTGTGAATCGATGTTTGTATGTGCAAACTTGTGTCAATCAGGTTTCAGAAGATGCTTGCTAGTGCCGATATCCTGATGCCGTTCAAGGCGACAAGTTCAATATCGCCCGCGCTTTCACGTCAAATCGCTTGTCACTCTCGCTCAACTTGTTATCGAACGTTCGACGGCTGGCGAACTCATGATACCGGGTAGGATTGCGATAATCGGTTGCTGGTTCGATAATCGAACGCTGTTGACGGTCCGACCCTTGTCTGTCCGTCGGGCAGCCGCTTGTAATAGCCGTCATTCCCGGGGAAGGACCAGACATGAACGACCAATTGCGCAATGCTTTCACTTCAGTCGCGCCGCCGATTGTCGCGTCGCCGGCCAAGCGGATCCAGGCCCTGACCGGCGATCCTGATTTCATGACGTCCCTGGCCCGCGGATTGGCCGTGGTCCAGGCCTTCCAGGAGCGCAAGCGGCACCTGACCATCGCCCAGATCAGCCATCGTACGGAAATCCCTCGCGCCGCCGTCAGACGTTGCCTGCATACCTTGATCAAGCTTGGCTACGCCACCACGGACGGACGCACTTATTCGCTGCTGCCCAAAGTGCTGACCCTGGGGCACGCCTATCTGTCCTCGACGCCCCTGGCCGTTTCTGCCCAGCCGTACCTGGACCGCATGAGCGAGCAACTGCACGAAGCCTGCAACATGGCCACGCTCGAAGGCGACGACATCCTCTATATCGCCCGGTCAGCCACCACCCAGCGCCTGATTTCGGTCGATCTGTCGGTCGGCGGGCGTCTGCCAGCCTATTGCACTTCGATGGGCAGGATTCTCCTGGCGGCCCTGGATGATGCTTCGTTGCGCGACTACCTCGACCACGCCGACCTGCAAGCCAAGACCAGCCGCACCTTGCATACCCCCGAGGCATTGCTCGAATGCCTGGAACAGGTACGGCAGCAAGGCTGGTGCATCGTCGACCAGGAACTGGAACAGGGCCTGCGTTCGATTGCCGTGCCGGTCTATGACGCTTCCGGCCAGGTGGTGGCGGCACTCAACGTCAGTACCCATGCCGGACGGGTCAGCCGCAATGAGCTGGAACAGCGCTTCCTGCCAGGCCTGCTGGGGGCTAGTCGCGATCTGAGCGCGCAGCTGTTCACTTAAGCTGTTCGATAAACGCACACAGTCGGCGGCGATGAATTGACGGTATTTGCCTGCCCTCATTAATGTCGCGCAGCGTCATCCGGCGGGTTTCGCCGGTCCCTGATCGTTCGCCTGCGTTTATCGCGTGGAATAAAAATAAAATGAACCAGCCCCAGACCTCCGTAGGCAACTGCCTCGACGTGCAGTCCTTCATCAATGCCCAACCCATTTCGCGCTACCAGTGGCGGGTGGTGATTCTCTGTTTCCTGATTGTTTTCCTCGACGGCCTCGATACAGCGGCCATGGGCTTCATCGCCCCGGCGCTGTCCCAGGACTGGGGCATCGATCGCGCCAGCCTTGGCCCGGTGATGAGCGCCGCGCTGATCGGCATGGTGTTTGGCGCATTGGGCTCAGGGCCGCTGGCTGATCGCTTCGGACGAAAAGTCGTGCTGGTGGGCGCGGTCCTGTTGTTCGGCGCGTTCAGCCTGGCGTCGGCCTACAGCACCAACGTCGATCAATTGCTGGTACTGCGTTTCCTGACCGGCCTGGGTTTGGGCGCCGGGATGCCGAACGCCACCACTTTGCTCTCGGAATACACCCCGGAACGCAAGAAATCCCTGTTGGTGACCAGCATGTTCTGCGGCTTCAACCTGGGCATGGCCGGCGGCGGGTTCATCTCCGCCAAGCTGATACCGGCGTTCGGTTGGCACAGCCTGCTG
Source organism: Pseudomonas sp. Root401 (assembly GCF_001425105.1). Taxonomy (NCBI): domain Bacteria; kingdom Pseudomonadati; phylum Pseudomonadota; class Gammaproteobacteria; order Pseudomonadales; family Pseudomonadaceae; genus Pseudomonas; species Pseudomonas sp. Root401. The sequence goes on from NZ_LMDO01000014.1 coordinate 9,379, forward strand.
CTGATTGGCGGGATCCTGCCGTTGATCCTGGCGGTCGTGTTGCTGTTCTGGCTGCCAGAGTCGGCGCGTTACCTGGTGGTGCGCAATCGTGGCACCGACAAGGTGCGCAAGACCCTGGCACCGATCGAACCGAACACGGTGGCCCAAGCGGCGAGTTTCAGTGTGCCGGAACAGAAAACCGTGAAAGCCCGCAATGTGCTGGCGGTGATCTTCTCCGGCACCTACAGCGCTGGCACCTTGCTGCTGTGGCTGACCTATTTCATGGGCCTGGTGATCGTCTACCTGTTGACCAGTTGGCTGCCGACCCTGATGCGCGACAGCGGCGCGAGCATGGAGCAGGCGGCGTTTATCGGTGCGCTGTTCCAATTCGGCGGCGTGCTGAGCGCCGTCGGGGTGGGTTGGGCGATGGACCGGTTCAATCCGCACAAGGTCATCGGCATTTTCTACTTGATGGCCGGGCTGTTTGCCTACGCAGTGGGGCAGAGCCTGGGCAACATCACCTTGCTCGCCACCCTGGTGCTGGTGGCCGGCATGTGCGTCAACGGCGCGCAATCGGCGATGCCTTCCCTGGCCGCGCGTTTCTACCCGACCCAGGGCCGGGCCACCGGTGTCTCGTGGATGCTGGGCATCGGTCGTTTCGGCGCGATCCTCGGCGCCTGGATGGGCGCGACCCTGTTGGGCCTGGGCTGGAACTTCGAACAAGTCCTGACCGCCCTGGTGATCCCGGCGGCCCTGGCGACCACGGCGGTGGTGATCAAGGGCATGGTCAGCCATGCGGATGCGACCTGAGCCCGCGACATAACCCCTGTGGAAGACAAATCTGAGGGCATGCAGGCTCCCCACAGGGGGCTCTGTGTGCTTGGGCGAATATAGATAGCCAAACAACAATCTGTTCGATAAACGAACGCTCAGTCGATTATCGGATTGTTTGGCTTTTTCCCCCGGCTTAATCTTCAGTCACTCCGGCGCTTAACCTCGCGCCTTTTTCTTCATGTCGGTCTACTGGAAAACGGGAGCCTGCCCCATGGCTGAAATCCTTTCGCTGCACGACGCGGTGAAGCAATTCGTCAACGACGGCGATACCGTCGCGCTCGAAGGCTTCACTCACCTGATTCCTACGGCGGCGGGTCATGAAATCATTCGTCAGGGAAAGAAAGATCTGACCCTGGTACGCATGACACCTGACCTGATCTACGATCAGTTGATCGGCGCCGGTTGTGCTCGCAAGTTGATTTTCTCCTGGGGTGGCAACCCTGGCGTCGGGTCGTTGCACCGCTTGCGCGATGCGGTGGAGAAACAATGGCCACAGCCGCTGGAGATCGAGGAACACAGCCATGCCGACCTGGCCAACGCCTACGTCGCTGGTGCCTCCGGCCTGCCGTTCGCGGTGCTGCGAGCCTACGCCGGTTCCGACCTGCCGAAGGTCAACCCACTGATCAAGAGCGTGACCTGTCCCTTCACCGGTGAAGTTTTGGCCGCTGTACCTTCGGTGCGCCCGGACATCACGGTGATCCACGCCCAGAAAGCCGACCGCAAGGGCAACGTGCTGCTGTGGGGCATTCTCGGCGTGCAGAAAGAAGCCGCCCTGGCCGCCAAGCGTTGCATCGTCACCGTGGAAGAAATCGTCGACGACCTGAACGCACCGATGAACGCTTGCGTGCTGCCGACCTGGGCATTGAGCGCCGTGTGCCTTGTGCCGGGTGGCGCTCATCCGTCCTACGCCCACGGCTACACCGAGCGTGACAACCGTTTCTACCAGGCGTGGGATCCGATCGCCCGGGACCGTGAGACCTTCACCGCCTGGATCAACGAATACATCCATGGCACTAAAGACTTCAGTGAATTCCAGGCCAGACTGGCAGCCGCTTCGCAGGTGAAACCATGACTTACTCCACCAACGAAATGATGACCGTCGCCGCGGCGCGTCGCTTGAAGAACAATGCCGTGTGCTTCGTTGGCATCGGCCTGCCGTCGAAAGCGGCCAACCTGGCGCGGCTGACATCGTCGCCGGACGTCGTGCTGATCTACGAATCCGGCCCGATCGGTGCCAAGCCCAGCGTACTGCCACTGTCCATCGGCGACGGTGAGCTGGCGGAAACCGCTGATACCGTCGTACCGACCGGTGAGATTTTTCGCTACTGGCTGCAAGGCGGACGCATCGACGTCGGTTTCCTCGGCGCAGCCCAGGTCGACCGTTTCGGCAACATCAACACCACGGTGGTGGGCGACTACCATCAGCCGAAAGTCCGCCTGCCGGGTGCTGGTGGCGCGCCGGAAATCGCCGGTTCGGCCAAGAGCGTGTTGATCATCCTCAAGCAGTCGGCGCGCTCGTTTGTCGACAAGCTGGATTTCATTACTTCGGTCGGCCACGGTGAAGGCGGCGATTCGCGCAAACGCCTGGGCCTGCCGGGCGCCGGTCCCGTCGGTATCATCACCGACTTGTGCATCATGGAACCGGAAGCCGACACCCATGAGTTCGTGGTCACCGCGCTGCACCCTGGCGTGACCCGCGAGCAAGTCATTGCGGCCACCGGGTGGGCGATTCGTTTCGCCGATCAGGTGCAAACCACCGCCGAACCGACCGAAGTGGAGCTGCGCGCACTGCGCGACCTGGAAGCTCGTACTGCGGCGGCCCACGGCCAGGCACCGGGAGAAGCCTGATGCGCGACGTTTATATCTGTGATGCGATTCGAACCCCCATCGGTCGGTTTGGCGGCGGTTTGTCCGCCGTGCGTGCCGATGACCTGGCGGCCGTGCCGATCAAGGCGCTGATGGAGCGCAACCCATCGGTGGACTGGAGCGCGGTGGACGAAGTGTTTCTCGGCTGCGCCAACCAGGCCGGCGAAGACAACCGCAACGTGGCGCGCATGGCGCTGCTGTTGGCGGGCCTGCCGGAAAGCATTCCCGGCGTGACCCTCAACCGCCTCTGCGCCTCGGGCATGGACGCCATCGGCACGGCGTTTCGCGCCATCGCCAGCGGTGAGATGGAACTGGCCATCGCTGGCGGCGTGGAGTCGATGTCCCGTGCGCCATTCGTAATGGGCAAGGCCGACGCGGCGTTTTCCCGCAACATGAAGCTGGAAGACACCACCATCGGCTGGCGTTTCATCAACCCATTGATGAAAGCCCAGTACGGTGTGGATGCGATGCCGCAGACCGCTGATAACGTGGCGGATGACTACGCCGTGTCCCGCGCCGACCAGGATGCTTTCGCCTTGCGCAGCCAACAGCGCACGGCAGCGGCCCAGGCGGCAGGTTTTTTTGCCGAAGAAATCGTTCCGGTGCGCATCACCCATAAAAAAGGTGAGACGGTGGTCGAGCAGGATGAGCATCCTCGCGCCGATACCACGCTGGAAACCTTGAGCAAACTCAAACCGGTCAATGGCCCCGACAAGACCGTCACTGCCGGCAACGCCTCGGGTGTCAACGATGGCGCGGCTGCACTGATCCTGGCGTCGGCCGAAGCGGTTAAAAAGCACGGCCTGACGCCGCGCGGCAAAGTGCTGGGCATGGCCAGTGCTGGCGTCGCGCCACGGGTGATGGGCGTCGGGCCGGTGCCGGCGGTGCGCAAGCTCATTGAGCGCCTGGGCCTGGCGGTCGCGGACTTCGATGTGATCGAGCTCAATGAAGCGTTTGCCAGCCAGGGCCTGGCGGTGCTGCGCGATTTGGGGTTGGCGGACGATGCGCCGCAGGTCAACCCGAACGGCGGCGCCATCGCCCTCGGCCATCCACTGGGCATGAGCGGGGCGCGCTTGGTGATGACGGCGCTGCACCACTTGGAAAAGACCGGTGGCAAGAAAGGCTTGGCGACCATGTGCGTCGGCGTCGGCCAAGGGCTGGCGCTGGCGATCGAACGCGTCTGACGCGTCGTTCTACTAATAAGAATCCGAGGAACGCTGCATGACTGACAAGCCTGGTTATCGTCGCCCCCAAGCGGGCACCCAGCCGGAGTATCTGCACCCACCGTACCAGTCCACCAACCTGCGCTCGCCGTCCAAGCCATTGGTGTTCCTGCCTCATTCGCTGTCGGAAATTACCGGCCCGACTGTCGGTGCCGATCGCGTGCAAGAGAAGGACCACGACCTGACCGCCCAGCATGCCGGCGAGCCGCTGGGGGAGCGGATCATCATTCACGGGCGCGTGCTGGATGAGCACGGCCAGCCAGTGCCGGGCATCCTGGTGGAGATCTGGCAGGCCAACGCCGCCGGTCGCTACAACCATGACCGCGATAACCATGACGCGCCGCTGGACCCGAATTTTACCGGCACCGGTCGCACCGTCACCGACGCCGATGGCTGGTATCAGTTCCAGACCATCAAGCCTGGCGCCTATCCGTGGGGCAACCACCACAACGCCTGGCGCCCGGCGCACATCCATTTCTCACTGTTCGGGCCGAGCATTCTGACGCGCCTGGTGACGCAGATGTATTTTCCGGGCGATCCGTTGCTGGAATACGACCCGATCTACAACTGCGTGCCGGACACCCGCGCCAAGGAACGCTTGATCGCCAGTTTCGACCTGGAAAAAACCGTCCCTCACTACGCCCTCGGTTACCGCTGGGACATCGTCTTGCGCGGCCGCGATGCCACGCCGATGGAGAAATAAGATGACGCTCACCGCCACCACGTCCCACACCGTTGGCCCTTACTACCACATCGGCCTGACCTGGCTGAACCGTGAAGACCTGACCGTCACACAAACCCTCGGTCAGCGCGTGGCGATCACCGGGCAGGTGGTCGACGGCAATGGCCAGTTCGTCAACGACGCGATGCTGGAAGTCTGGCAGGCCAACGCCGCCGGTAAATACGCCCACCCGGAAGACGACCAGGACAAACCCCTGGACCCGCACTTCGAAGGTTTCGGCCGGGTGCCGGTGGATGTCGAAGGGCGCTTCCGGTTCACCACCATCAAGCCGGGCACTGTGCCAGGGTTGAACGGTACGACCCAGGCACCGCACCTGGTGGTGCTGGTGTTCGCTCGCGGGCTGGTCAAGCATTTGCTGACGCGCATCTACTTCGACGGCGAACAGGCCAACGAAACCGACCCGCTGCTGGCCTGCGTGCCCGAAGAACGTCGCGCCACGATCGTGAGCAAGCCCGATGCGTCGGGTGTGTATCAATGGAACGTGATCCTGCAGGGCACGGATGCCGAGACGGTGTTCTTCGATTACTGAGTGAGTCAACACTGGCGCCATCGCGGGCAAGCCTTGCTCCCACAGGGGTACACGACATGCGATGGGCAATGGCAACAACCTCTGTGGGAGCAAGGCTTGCCCGCGATAGCGTCAGTCCAGGCAATGCAATACTGTGGAACGGGACTGTTACTAAGTGTGTCTAGACTTCGTCAGTCCCCAACAAGTGAGTAACCCATGGCCATCCCAATCAGCCACTACACCGGTGAAGAACGCAGCAAGCGCATCTTCGCCATCGTCGGTGCCTCATCCGGCAATCTGGTCGAATGGTTCGACTTCTACGTCTATGCGTTCTGTGCGATTTATTTCGCGCCGGCGTTCTTCCCCTCGGACAACCCTACGGTGCAACTGGTCAACACGGCCGGTGTGTTCGCCGCCGGGTTCCTGATGCGGCCTATCGGCGGTTGGATTTTCGGCCGGGTGGCGGACCGTCACGGGCGCAAGAACTCGATGATGATCTCGGTGCTGATGATGTGCTTCGGCTCGTTGCTCATCGCCTGCTTGCCCACTTACAAGGACATCGGCGTCTGGGCGCCGCTGTTGCTGTTGTTCGCGCGCTTGCTGCAGGGCCTGTCGGTGGGGGGCGAATACGGCACCACCGCCACCTACATGAGCGAAGTCGCCCTCAAGGGCCAACGTGGCTTTTTCGCCTCGTTCCAGTACGTGACGCTGATCGGCGGGCAACTGCTGGCGGTGTCGCTGGTGGTGGTCCTGCAACAGTTCCTCAGCGAAGATGAGCTGCGTGCCTATGGCTGGCGGATTCCATTCGTGGTGGGCGCCGTGGCTGCGTTGATTTCCCTGTTCCTGCGACGCTCCCTGAAGGAAACCAGCAGCAAGGAAATGCGCGAGAACAAGGACGCCGGCAGCATCGCGGCGCTGTTTCGCGATCACAAGGCCGCGTTCATCACCGTGCTGGGCTACACCGCCGGTGGTTCGCTGATTTTCTACACCTTCACCACCTACATGCAGAAATACCTGGTGAACACTGCCGGCCTGCACGCCAAGACCGCCAGCTACATCATGACCGGTGCGCTGTTCCTGTATATGTGCATGCAGCCGTTGTTCGGCATGTTGGCGGACAAGATCGGCCGGCGTAATTCCATGCTCTGGTTCGGAGCTCTGGGGGCGTTGTGCACGGTGCCGATCCTGCTGACCCTCAAAAGCATCAGCAGCCCGTTCCTGGCGTTTGTCCTGATTACGTTGGCGCTGGCGATTGTCAGTTTCTACACCTCCATCAGTGGCCTGGTGAAAGCGGAAATGTTTCCACCTGAAGTGCGGGCGCTGGGAGTAGGGTTGGCTTACGCGGTGGCCAATGCGATTTTTGGCGGCTCGGCGGAGTACGTTGCCTTGAGCCTGAAGGCCCAGGGCATGGAGAACGCCTTTTACTGGTATGTCACGGTGATGATGGTGGTGGCGTTCCTGTTCAGCCTGCGCCTGCCCAAGCAGCCGGCGTATTTGCACCATGACCTTTAAGGCTTGTTTGATTCATTGTGGCCAGAGACTGCTGCTGGGTTCTGTAGGAGCTGGCGAAGCCTGCGATCTTTTGATCTTTCACTTGAGATTCAAGTGTCTGGGGAAAGATCGCAGCCTCGTTGCACTCGACAGCTCCTACACAGCTCCTACGGGGTAAAAGCCAGCAGGAGTTATCTCTGGCCGCAAAGGCATTCATTTTCCGAAGGACTGTTTATGAGCGAACGACCGGGCAATCAGCTGTTCGATGCCTACTTCACGGCCCGCGACATGCGCGAGGTGTTCTGTGATGCAGGGCGGGTCCAGGCCATGCTGGATGTCGAGGCCGCGCTGGCCCGGGCCGAGGCGGGGGTAGGATTGATCCCCCAGCATGCGGTGGCGCCGATCGAGAAAGCCTGCCGTGCCCAGCTGTACGATTTTTCGGCATTGAGCGAAGCGATTGCCAGTGCCGGCAATTCCGCGATCCCGTTGGTCAAGGCGTTGGGCAAGCGCATCGCTACCGAGAGCGCCGAGGCCGAGCGCTATGTGCACTTGGGGGCGACCAGCCAGGACGTGATGGACAGCGGACTGGTGCTGCAACTGCGCCAGGCGTTGGGCTTGATCGAGACAGAGCTGGCGCAGTTGGCCGTCACCCTGGCCCGACAAGCCGAACGCTACGCCGCCACGCCGCTGGCCGGGCGCACTTGGCTGCAACACGCGACACCGGTGACCCTGGGCATGAAAATCGCCGGTTGGCTGGGGGCGATCACCCGCAGCCGCCAACGTTTGAAAGAACTCAAGCCGCGCTTGCTGGTACTGCAATTCGGCGGCGCCTCCGGAACGCTCGCCGCGTTGGGTGAGCAGGCGCTGCCTGTCGCCGAAGCCCTGGCCGCCGAGTTGCAACTGAACCTGCCGGAACAACCGTGGCACACCCAGCGCGATCGCCTGGTGGAGTTCGGCGCGGTGCTGGGTTTGATCGCCGGCAGCCTGGGCAAACTGGGCCGCGACATCAGCCTGTTGATGCAGACCGAGGCCGGCGAAGCGTTCGAGCCGTCGGCGCCGGGCAAGGGCGGTTCGTCGACCATGCCGCACAAACGCAACCCGGTGGGCGCGGCAGTGCTGATCGGCGCGGCGACGCGAGTGCCTGGCTTGTTGTCGACGCTGTTCAGCGCCATGCCCCAGGAACACGAGCGCAGCCTGGGCCTGTGGCACGCCGAATGGGAAACCCTGCCGGAGATCTGCTGCCTGGTATCCGGTGCCCTGCAACAGGCGCGTCTGCTGGCCGAAGGGCTGGAAGTGGACGCGGCGCGCATGGCCCGCAACCTGGATCTGACCCAGGGATTGGTGCTGGCCGAAGCGGTGAGCATCGTCCTGGCCCAGCGTGTAGGGCGCGACACGGCGCACCATCTGCTGGAGCAATGCTGCAAGCGCGCCGTGGCCGAGCAACGGCATTTGCGTGATGTGCTGGGGGATGAACCCCAGGTCACTGCGCAGCTATCCGCGACCGAGCTTGATCATCTGCTCGACCCGGCGCACTACCTCGGACAAGCCCAGACCTGGGTCGCCCGGGCCGTGGCCGAACACCTTGTCTTGAACGCCTGAAAGGAGATTGTTGTGGGATTCGTCAAACTCGCCGAGGGCGATCTGAACTATCGTTTTGATGGGCCGCAAGACGCCCCTGTGTTGGTGCTCTCCAATTCCTTGGGCACTGACCTGCACATGTGGGACGCGCAGGTCGCGGCCTTCAGCGAACACTTTCGCGTGTTGCGCTTCGACACGCGCGGCCATGGCCAGTCGCTGGTCACCGAAGGGCCGTACAGCATCGAACAACTGGGCCGCGATGTGCTGGCGATGCTTGATCAGTTGAACCTCGACAAGGTGCATTTCTGTGGCTTGTCCATGGGCGGGTTGATAGGCCAGTGGCTGGGGATCAACGCCAGCGAGCGCCTGCACAAACTGGTGGTGTGCAACACCGCGGCCAAGATTGGTGATCCGTCGGTGTGGAACCCGCGCATCGAAACCGTGCTGCGTGACGGCAAGGCGGCGATGGTGGCGTTGCGTGATGCCTCGATTGCCCGTTGGTTTACCCCCGACTTTGCCGAGGCCCAGCCTGCGACGGCAAAAAAAATCACCGACATGCTCGCCGCCACTTCGCCCCAGGGCTATGCGGCCAACTGTGCGGCGGTGCGTGATGCCGATTTCCGCGAGCAGTTGTCGTCGATTCGCGTACCGCTGCTGGTGATCGCCGGCACTGAAGACGCGGTGACGCCGCCGTCGGGTGGGCACTTTATCCAGGAGCGGGTCCGTGGGGCCGAGTACGCCGAGTTCTACGCCGCGCACCTGTCCAACGTCCAGGCCGGCGCCGCGTTCAGCGCGCGGGTATTGGATTTCCTGCTTGATTCTGGCCGTGCCTGAGGAGTTTTTTGTGGACGAGAAACAACGTTACGACGAAGGCATGCAAGTGCGCCGCGCAGTGCTGGGTGACGCCCACGTCGATCGCAGCCTCAATGCCCTGACCGAGTTCAACAGCGAATTCCAGGAGATGATCACCCGCCATGCCTGGGGTGATATCTGGACCCGCCCGGGCCTGCCGCGCCATACCCGCAGCTTGATCACCATTGCCATGCTGATCGGCATGAACCGCAACGAAGAACTCAAGCTGCACCTGCGCGCCGCCGCCAACAACGGCGTGAGCCGCAGCGAGATCAAGGAAGTGATCATGCAGAGCGCCATCTACTGCGGCATCCCGGCGGCCAACGCGACCTTCCACCTGGCCGAATCCGTCTGGGATGAACTGGGCGTCGAATCGCGGGCTTGAGAACCACCGCCAATCCCTGTGGGAGTCAATACTGTGGGAGCAAAGCTTGCTCGCGATGCAATGCGACACTCACCAGAAATGCCACAGACCCACCGCTATCGCGAGCAAGCTTTGCTCCCACATGGGATTTTCAGTGAGCACAGATTTTGTGCTCGGCAGTGACCCCCCTGTGGGAGCGAGCCTGCTCGCGATGACGGTGGTACAGCCTCCTCCTTGTCTGGCTTTTACAGCAGGCTGATCGGGTAGCTGACAATCAACCGGTTCTCATCGAACTCATTGGTGCTGTAATCCCGACGCATCGTCGAGTTACGCCACTTCACATTGAGGCTCTTCAGCGCGCCGCTTTGCACGGTATAAGCCAGCTCACTTTCGCGGCCCCATTCCTTACCGTCGTCGACCGTGGCGGTGTGCACGTTGTCACCGCTGATGTAGCGGTTCATCAGGGTCAGGCCCGGCACGCCGACGGCGGCGAAGTTGAAGTCGTGGCGCNTCGTCGACCGTGGCGGTGTGCACGTTGTCACCGCTGATGTAGCGGTTCATCAGGGTCAGGCCCGGCACGCCGACGGCGGCGAAGTTGAAGTCGTGGCGCACTTGCCAGGATTTTTCCTTGGCATTGTCATAACTGGAGTTGTAGCTGTCGTTGGCCAGGGTGCCGCCGCTGGTGCCGTTGACGCGCATCCAGGCATCATCGCCGCCGACTTTCTGCAGGCCGACGTAGAAAGTGTTGCCGCCGTATTTGGCCGAGAGCATGGCGAATGCGGTTTTGTTNACGCGCATCCAGGCATCATCGCCGCCGACTTTCTGCAGGCCGACGTAGAAAGTGTTGCCGCCGTATTTGGCCGAGAGCATGGCGAATGCGGTTTTGTTATCCAGGTCGCCGGCCAACGCGCTGCCGTCTTCCTTTCCGGTGAAGTAGCCGAGGTTGGCGCCCAGGGTCCAGTYGCCAATGGGCTGGCTGTGGGTCAGGTTGAAATATTGCTGCTGGTAGATGTCGGACAGTTCTGCGTACCACACGCCGACCTGGGTGCGTTTTTCGTTGAAGGCGTATTCACCGCCACCGAAGTTGAAACGGTCGGAGGTGAACGCGCCGCGGCCGTTCATCGACATGTCTTCCATGCTCGCGTCGTTGCGCGGGCTGTTGGCGCGGAACTGACCGCCGTAGAGGGTCAGGCCGCTGATTTCGGTGGAAGTCACCTGGCCGCCGCGGAAGGTTTGCGGCAGGGAGCGACCGTCGTCGGAACGCAGGATCGGCAGTACCGGCATCCACTCACCTACTTTCAATTCGGTCTTCGACACCTTGGCCTTGAGGGCGACGCCCAGGCGACCGAAGTCATCGGCTGGACGACCGTCATCGTGCACTGGCAGCAATTGCGTACCGGCCGTGCCACGGCCACCGTCGAGCTTGACCGAGTACATGCCCAGCACGTCCACGCCGAAACCGACCGTGCCCTGGGTGAAGCCGGACTTGGCGTCGAGGATGAAACTCTGGGTCATTGTTCGAGTTGGTGAAGTTGCGGTTGATGTAGAAGTTGCGCAGGTTGAGGTTGACCTTGGCATCCTCGACAAACCCCGACTCCGCGGCCAGAACGGGCAGGGCGGTGCTGGTCAGGGCGACGGCAATGAGGCTGGGGAGAAGGTGCTGTGTGGGCTTCATGGGCGTTGTCTCTATTTTTTGTGGACGAAGCAAGTTGTTGCCGCACGTTTGAGGTGCAGGCGCTAAGGGTGGAGCCAGGGTCATCAGGGCGATCGGGGATCAGCCGGGTGAGGCGGGGCGTAGGGGCATGGCGTCGAACCTGTTGTTATTGGTTTTGTGCGAGCGATGGTGAAGGGCCGCCCGGGATCGGTTCAATTGCCGATTGTGGGTTTTGGGCGATTATCGAACGGCAAAAAACTGATTGGATGGACGCATTCCACTGTGGGAGCTTGCTCGCGATGGCGGCCTGTCAGTCTTGGCTGAGTACATATCCATTGCTGCGGTAACGGCGGCTTAGGGTTCCGCCCTGACGGCGGCTCACTTTTGAAGAGCCCGGAAGCCGGCCCAGTCAAAAGTAAGCAAAACGCTCCTGCCCCACCACTCGGTGCCTCGCTAGGGCTCGGCCGACCTGGCTCTCTTGGTCGTACACCTGTCAGATCTGTGGGAGCAAAGCTTGCTCGCGAGGCGGCCTGACAGCCGACCTGATTCTTCCGGTCGTACATGGCGGCCTAACAGTCGACCGGGTTCTGGCAGCTGTACTTCGACCCAACTGTGGGAGCGAGCCTGCTCGCGAAAGCGGCCTGACAACCGACCTAGCTCTGGCGGCTGTACTTCAATCCAAGTATGGGAGCGAGCTTGCTCGCGATGGCGGTATCACAGTCGGTGGAGATGTTGAATTTGCCGGCCTCTTCGCGAGCAGGCTTGCTCCCACAGGATTTGTGGCCGGTCTGACAGACGCAGCGAATTTTCCGACGAAGTTTTAAGGTTGCTGCTCGGAAGCGGTATCTCTAGCTTGTTCGTGTCGCTGTCATTCAGCGACCGGGACTGCAAGCCCGCCGAATTCGTTAGGCGCCAGCGCCCGGACTCAATGTCTCGGGCTCCAATTGATGCAGGAGCGCCGCTATGAAAAAACATCACCCTTCTTCGCCATCAGAGTCTACCTTCCCCTACAACGACCCCGATCCAGAAAAGCTCCAAGAGGCCGCAGACCGAGCACTCGATTACCATCTGGGCACCCACCCTGATCCCAAGCCAAAAACCTCAACTCAAGTTTTCACCGTCATCGATACCCTCGACACCGAATGCCTGCTAGCAAATCTCAGAGAAACCCTGGCCTCGGCCAGTGCCATGGTCAACGACCTGGCGTTCGATCTGGAAGGCTCGTGGCGGCATGTCGCGCTCGGCGTGGCGCAGATGATTGACTTGAGTGAGTTGTTGGCCAATCGAGCGCTGGATATCGTCGACCCGCGTTGACCAAGTGTGGCGAGGGGATTTAGTGAAACGTCGCATCGCCCCGCTGGGCTGTGGGAGCAAAGCTTGCTCGCGAAACAGGCGCCTCGGTTCCTGAAAGACCGCATCGCCTTCATCGCGCGCAAGCCTTGCTCCCACATAGGCCAGCGTTAAAGCGCACACAAACAAAAAGCCCACCTTTCGGTGGGCTTCATGTTCAACGTTCAAACATCAATCAGAACAGCTTCATCTTCGGCGCTTCTTCTTTCACCGGTTCGTTCTTGCCCGTCTCGGCATTCCAACCACCGCCCAGTGCCTTGTACAAATTGACCTCGCTGGTCAGTTGCGCAAGACGGTCAGTGATCAGCGACTGTTGCGCGCTGAACAACTGGCGTTGGGCGTCGAGGAAGGTCAGGTTGCTGTCGACGCCGATGCGGTAGCGACGCTCGGCCAGGCGGTAGTAATCCTGGTTGGCGGCGACGAAGTCGGTCTGGGCCTGCAACTGTTCGTTGTAGGTCTGACGCGCGGCCAGGCCGTCGGAGACTTCCTGGAACGCTGTCTGAATCGACTTCTCGTACTGCGCGACGTTGATGTCTTTCTGGATCTTGGCGTAGTCCAGGCTCGCACGCAGACTGCCGGCGTTGAAGATCGGCAGGTTGATTTGCGGCGCGAAGGTCCAGGTGCCCGAACCACCCTTGAACAGGCCGGACAGGTCCGGGCTCAGGGTGCCGGCGTTGGCCGTCAGGCTGATGCTCGGGAAGAACGCGGCCCGCGCGGCGCCGATGTTGGCGTTGGCGGCCAGCAGGTTGCGTTCGGCCTGGAGGATGTCCGGACGACGTTGCAGCAGGTCCGACGGCAGCCCGGCCGGCACTTCGCTGAGCAGGTCATCGCTCAACGGTTGCGAGCTCAGGTTGGCCGGCAGGCCGGTGCCCAGCAGCAGGGTCAGGCTGTTTTCGTCCTGTGCGACCTGGCGGGTGTAGCGGGCCAGTTGCACACGGGCGTTTTCCACGGCGGTGCGCGCCTGGCTCAGGTCCAGGGCCGAGGCCACGCCGACTTCGGCGCTGCGCGAGGTCAGCTTGAAGCTTTGCTCGTAGGCCCCGAGGGTTTCCTGGGTCAGCTTGAGCAGTTCCTTGTCGGCTTGCCAGGTCAGGTAGGCATTGGCGACGCTGGCCACCAGGCTGATCTGGGTGCTGCGACGGGCTTCTTCGGTGGCGAAGTAGCTTTGCAGCGCTTGCTCGCTCAGGCTGCGAACCCGACCGAACAGGTCCAGTTCATAGGCGCTGATGCCCAAGGTCGCCGAGTACGAACTGCTGATGGCCGCTTCACCGCTTTGCGAAGCCCGTGCCGGTACCCGCTGGCGGCTGCCGGAGCCGGTGGCCGAGACCGCCGGGAACAGGTCCGCGCGCTGGATGCGGTATTGCGCGGCATAGGCATCGATGTTCAGCGCCGCGACACGCAGGTCGCGGTTGTTTTCCAAGGCGACCTGGATCAGCTGTTGCAACGCCGGGTCATGGAAAAATTGCTTCCAGCCTTGCTCGGCGGCGGCCTGGCCGGGCGCATTGGCCGCCTCGTAGGCCGGCCCTTGCGGGTATTGCGCCGCGACCGGTGCTTCGGGCCGCTGATAGTCGGGGATCAGCGAGCAACCGCTGAGCACGACGGCAGCGATGGTCAGGGAGAGTAGCGACTTGCTCATTGGCCAGCCTCTTTAGAAGTTTCAGGAGTGTCGTCTTGGTCGATAGGTTTGCGACGACCCATTGACGACACCGTCACGAAGAACAATGGCACCCAGAAGATTGCCAGGATGGTAGCGGTGAGCATACCGCCAATCACGCCGGTACCGATGGCGTGCTGGCTGCCCGAGCCGGCACCGGTGGAGATGGCCAGCGGGACTACCCCGAGGACGAATGCCAGGGACGTCATGATGATTGGCCGCAGACGCATCCTGCAGGCTTCGATCGCGGCTTCCATCAGCGTGCGGCCCTGCTCATGAAGTTCCTTGGCAAACTCGACGATCAGAATGGCGTTTTTCGCCGCCAAACCGATGGTTGTCAACAAGCCCACCTGGAAGTACACGTCGTTGGACAGGCCGCGCAGGCTGGTCGCCATCAGGGCACCGATGATCCCCAAGGGGACCACGAGCATGACCGCGATCGGAATCGACCAGCTCTCATACAGCGCTGCCAGGCACAGGAACACCATCAGCAGCGACAAGGCGTACAACGCTGGCGCCTGGGAGCCCGATAGACGTTCCTCATAGGACAGGCCCGTCCAGGAAATACCAACACCGGCCGGCAGCTTCTTGGCGATGGCTTCGACTTCGGCCATGGCTTCGCCAGTGGAGTAACCCGGGGCGGGGGCGCCAAGTATTTCCATCGCTTCCACGCCGTTGTATCGGGCCAGTTTCGGCGAGCCATAGACCCACTCGCCCTTGGCGAACGCCGTGAACGGCACCATGGTCCCGGCGCTGTTGCGCACGTACCACTTCTGCAGGTCTTCGGGGCTCATGCGAGCGCCGGGTTGACCCTGTACATACACCTTTTTCACCCGACCACGGTCGATGAAGTCGTTCACGTAGCTACTGCCCAGGGCAATCGACAGGGTGTTGTTGATGTCCGACAAGGTGATGCCCAGCGCGCTGGCCTTCTCGTCATCGATTTCCAGTTGGTATTGCGGCTCGTCGTTCAGGCCGTTTGGACGCACCTGGGACAGGATCTTGCTTTGGGATGCCATTCCCAGGAACTGGTTACGGGCTTGCATCAGCTTATCGTGGCCAATACCGGCACGGTCCTGCAGGAACACGTCGAAACCGGTGGCGTTACCCAGCTCCAATACCGCTGGCGGAGCGAAGGCGAACACCATGGCATCACGGAACGTGAAGAAGTGCTGTTGGGCGCGGGCGGCAAGCTTGAACACGCTGTTGTCGGCGTTACGCTCTTCCCATGGCTTGAGCATGATGAATGCCATGCCGGAGCTCTGGCCACGACCGGCGAAGTTGAAGCCGGTCACGGTAAATACCGAGGCCACGGCATCGCCTTCACCGCCGTCCTTGCTGGGGCGCAAGAGGAACTCGCGCATCTTGTCCACCACCACCTGGGTACGCTCGGCACTGGAGCCCGCCGGCGTTTGTACCTGGGCAAACAGTACGCCCTGGTCTTCTTCCGGCAGGAACGCCGTCGGGATGCGGGTGAACAGCCAGATCATGCCAACCACGATGAGCACGTAGGCCAGCAGGTACGGAGCCTTGTGCTTGAGCATATTGCCCACACCACGCTCGTAGCTGCGCACGCCACGGTCGAAGTTGCGGTTGAACCAGCCGAAGAAACCGCGTTTCGGCGTGCCGTGCTCACCCTTGGGGATCGCCTTGAGCATGGTGGCGCAGAGGGCCGGGGTGAAGATCAAGGCCACCATGACCGACAAGGCCATGGCCGAGACGATGGTGATGGAGAACTGCTTGTAGATCACCCCCGTGGAGCCACTGAAGAACGCCATCGGCAGCAGTACCGCCGAAAGCACCAGGGCGATACCTACCAGGGCGCCCTGGATCTGGCCCATGGATTTCTTGGTGGCTTCCTTGGGCGACAGGCCTTCTTCGCTCATCACCCGCTCGACGTTTTCCACCACGACGATGGCGTCGTCCACCAGCAAGCCGATGGCCAGCACCATGCCGAACATGGTCAGGGTGTTGATGCTGAAGCCGGCCGCCGCGAGGATCCCGAAAGTACCCAGCAGTACCACCGGCACCGTCATCGTGGTGATGATGGTCGCGCGGAAATTCTGCAGGAACAGGAACATCACCAGGAACACCAGCACCACCGCTTCGACCAGGGTTTCAACCACACCCTTGATCGACTCGCTCACCACCGGCGTGGTGTCGTACGGGAACACCACTTCCACGCCTTGCGGGAAGAACGGCTTGAGGTCGTCGATGGTCTTGCGCAGGGCCTTGGCCGTGTCGAGGGCGTTGGCACCGTTGGCCAGCTTTACCGCCAGACCCGACGCCGGGGCGCCGTTGAACTGGGCGCTGACGCTGTAGTTCTCACCACCCAGACCCACTTCGGCAACATCGCCGACGCGCACTTGCGAGCCGTCCGGGTTGACCTTGAGCAGAATCGCCTTGAACTGCTCGGCGGTCTGCAAACGAGTCTTGCCGATGATGGTGGCGTTCAGTTGCTGGCCGGGCAGGGCAGGCAAGCCGCCGAGTTGGCCGGACGAGATCTGGACGTTTTGCGCGGCAATGGCGTTTTTGACGTCCACCGGAGTCAGGTTGAAATTGTTCAGCTTGGCCGGGTCGAGCCAGATCCGCATCGCGTACTGGGCACCGAAGACCTGGAAGTCACCGACACCGGCGGTACGCGAGATAGGGTCCTGCAGGTTGGACACGATGTAGTTGGCCAAGTCGTCCTTGGTCATGCTGCCGTCGCGCGACACTACGCCGATCACCATCAGGAAGTTCTTCACGGCCTTGGTCACGCGGATACCCTGCTGCTGCACTTCTTGCGGCAGCAGTGGGGTGGCCAGGTTCAGCTTGTTCTGGACCTGGACCTGCGCCGTATCGGAGCTGGTGCCCTGTTCGAAGGTCGCGGTGATGGTCATGCTGCCGTCGGAGTTACTTTCCGAGGACACATAACGCAGGTTGTCGATGCCGTTGAGTTGCTGCTCGATGACCTGCACCACGGTGTCCTGCACGGTTTGTGCGGACGCACCCGGGTAGGTCACCTGGATCGCAATGGCCGGTGGCGCGATACTCGGGTACTGGTTGATCGGCAATTTGAGGATCGATAGAGCCCCGACCAGCATGATCACCAGGGCAATTACCCAGGCGAAAATCGGACGGTCGATAAAAAATTTCGACATGGTTTACTCCCCTTTGCCGCCGGCTGCTTTATCAGCTGCCTGAGCGGGGGCCGGGTTCTTGGCATCGACATTGGTGGCTTCGGTGGCTTTGACTTCCACCCCGGGCCGTACGTATTGCAACCCTTCGGTGATCAGGCGGTCGCCGGCCTTGAGCCCGTCTTCGATCAGCCACTGGCTGCCGACGGTGCGACTGGCCTTGAGCTGACGCAACTCGACCTTGTTGTCCGGGCCTACCACCAGGGCAGTCGGCATGCCTTTGAGGTCGCGGGTCACGCCTTGCTGCGGGGCGAGGATCGCCGCGCTGTTCACGCCGGCCTGCAGTTGTGCATGGACGAACATGCCCGGCAGCAGGGTGTGGTCAGGGTTGGGGAACACGGCGCGCAAGGTCACCGAACCGGTGGTCTGGTCAACCGACACTTCGGAAAATTCCAGCTTGCCCTCGTGCGGGTACAGGCTGCCATCTTCCAGGGTCAGCTTGACCATGGCGGCGTTATCGCCGGCCTTTTGCAGACGGCCGCTTTCCAGCTCACGGCGCAACTGCAGCAGCTCGACCGAACTCTGTGTCACGTCGACGTAGATCGGGTCCAGTTGCTGGATAGTTGCCAGGGCGTCGGCCTGACCATTGCTCACCAGTGCGCCCTCGGTCACCGAGGAACGCCCGATACGGCCGGAGATCGGCGCGTAGACCCTGGTGTAGCGCACATTGATCTGGGCAGTCTGCAGATTGGCTTCCGACGTCAGGCGGTTGGCCACGGCGGTGTCGTATTCCTGACGGCTGACCGCCTGTTCGTCCACCAGTTGCTTGTAGCGGTCGGCAATCGACTTGGTGGAACGCAGGTTGGCTTCGGCGCTCTTGAGGGTCGCTTCATAGACGGCCGGGTCGATCTGATACAGCTGCTGGCCGGCCTTGACGTCTGCGCCTTCCTTGAACAGGCGCTTGAGAATGATGCCGTTGACCTGTGGCCGTACTTCCGCGACGCGGAATGCGCTGGTGCGCCCCGGAAGCTCCGACGTCAGGGTGAAGGGCTGGGTCTTGAGGGTTACGACGCCGACCTGAGGAGGCGGAGGAGCAGGTGCAGCCTCTTCCTTTTTGCATCCGCTGAGCAGCGATGCCAGGGCGATGGCAGTAACCAGGGCAGTAACAGCTGGCTTGAATTGCATGGAAATCCTCGGGTCCAGGCGCGCAACTGGCGCACTCGAAAGGTGGAAAGGTAAAAGGCGCACTATTTCAATTAGTAGGATGCTAAGAAATATACTTACGTACACGGTTGTTTGTAAACAGCCAAATTGCGTAATATCCGGATTTACAAAAGCCTGACAAAGGCCAGCGTAGATCGGGGACGCGTTCCAAGAGACGTCGCCTCATATTTTGTTCCGCTGATTCTTACGCATTGCTGACGCGTTGCTGACGCATCCTGATTGAGGTGTTTACTGCCATGGTCCGTCGTACCAAAGAGGAAGCCCTGGAGACTCGCAGCCAGATACTTGAAGCCGCCGAAAAGGCGTTTTTCGAGCGAGGCGTGGCGCGTACGACCCTGGCCGATATCGCGACACTGGCTGGAGTGACGCGTGGCGCCATCTATTGGCATTTCAGCAACAAGGCGGACTTGCTCCAGGCCATGCTCGATACCCTGCACGAGCCGCTCGATGAGTTGGCCCGTGCCAGTGAGAGTGAAGAGGAGCTTGATCCGCTGGGCTGTATTCGCAAGCTGCTGGTCCGGTTGTTCCAGCAGGTAGCCCTGGACCCGAAAACCCGGCGCATTAATGAGATTCTGTTCCATAAGTGTGAATTCACCGATGAAATGTGCGATTTGCGCCAGCAGCGACGCGAAGTCAGCCTCGACTGCAATGTGCGCATCGCCCTGTCGTTGCGCAATGCGATGAAACGCGGCCAGTTGCCGGATGATCTGGAGCCCGAAAGGGCGGCAGTTGCCATTCATGCCTACATCGACGGCATCTTGTACCAATGGCTCTTGGCCCCCGACAGCTTCGCCCTGGCGGCTGAGGCCGAGCGCTGGGTGGAGATCGGGCTGGACATGCTGCACTTGAGCCCCAGCCTGCGCAAATGAAACAAAATGCGTAATTGCGTCGGTTTGTGTCAATACATCCGCGTAAGGATGCTTTTATAAACCGACACTGGCGCGGTTGATAGGCAATCGGCGGCGAATTTTGTAGGAAATTTGTTTCGCGCCTGTCAAAACGGATAAAAATTCCGCTCAGGCAAGGGCGTCTGAAGCGGTAGGCAGATGCCCCGTCACACCGATCTGACGGGGTCGCCTGTTCAGCTCAGTGTGATCTCCACGGTAAAACCATACGGTTCCTCATTGGACGAATGAATGATCCGGGTCACGCATTTGATGGGGGTTGTGCCGATAGAGGCCACCTTGTTTGTCCGCACGGGTGTCAGCGTTGGTGAAATAACACCGAAAGAAGTATTGACGCGTAAACCGAAGTCGAAGCGAAAGCCGAGAGCCTGATCGCCAAATATAATAAAGCGCTTGAATATATCCTTGCTGCGACTGCCCAGGGGTCTGGAATAAAAGAAGTCGAACTTCAAGGCTTGGATATCCCAGGGCAGAATATTCATGAACGCTTGCTCGTCGGCATTCAAGCTGAGATCGTTTTCGCCAACTTCAAGGGCCTGGTCGGTATGGTTGATTAACTTCACCAGAAAACGGCTGCGGTTTGGGCGCACGCTTTCCTGTTCCCAGGCTTGAAGCTGCCTGTTGACATCGTCGTTCTGCCTGGCCTTTTCCATCAAGGCCTTGAGCATCTGGGTATAGTCTTGCGTGTCGAGCGACTTGATGTATTCGTACAGGATCGTCAATGGCGCGTAGTTGAATTGGGAGAGTAGGTTTTCGTAAATACTGCTGCTGACTGGTTGCGTATTTTCAGTGAGGTTGTTCACTTTGAATTCCTTTTCAATATTGGTTGTTAGTGGCTGTGCTGCGACAGCTCGGTTTGTTTTGTTGTTGGCGATAATATGATGAGTTGAACGGTTTTTAGAAAGTTGGGAAGTTTGACCGGATATTTAAAGGTAAATAAAAAGCCCTGGCTCTTTCGAGGCAGGGCTTTTTAGCGGCTATTAATTAGAGCACAGGGTAATCGATGTACCCCACCGGCCCCTTGCCATAGAACGTTTCCGGATGCGCTTCGTTCAGTGGTGCATCAGCTTTCAAGCGTGCCGGCAGGTCCGGGTTGGCAATGAACGGCACTCCGAAGGCCACGGCATCGGCCTTGCCCTCGGCCAGCCAGGCATTGGCGCTGTCCTTGGTGAAGCGTTCATTGGCGATATACGGGCCGCCGAAAGCCTGCTTGAGTTGCGGGCCGATGCTGTCATCGCCTTCTTTCTCGCGGGAGCATATGAAGGCGATGCCACGCTTGCCCAGCTCGCGAGCCACGTAGCTGAAGGTTTCCAGGCGGTTCTCGTCACCCATGTCATGGGAGTCGGCGCGTGGTGCCAGGTGCACGCCAACCCGGCCGGCACCCCAGACTTCAATGGCCGCGTCGGTCACTTCCAACAGCAGGCGGGCACGGTTTTCCAGGGAGCCGCCGTAGCTGTCGGTACGCTGGTTGGTGCTGCTTTGCAGGAACTGGTCGAGCAGGTAGCCGTTGGCGCCGTGGATTTCCACGCCATCGAAACCGGCAGCCTTGGCATTCTCGGCACCGACGCGGTAGGCGTCGACGATGTCGGCGATTTCAGCGGTTTCCAGTGCGCGTGGGGTCGGGTAGTCGGCCAGCGGACGCACCAGGCTCACGTGGCCTTTGGGTTGGATCGCGCTGGGCGCCACTGGGGTTTCGCCGTTCAGGTACGACGGGTGGGAGATCCGGCCCACGTGCCACAGTTGCAGGAAGATCTTGCCGCCAGCGCCGTGGATCGCCTTGGTGACGTTGGACCAGCCGCGCACCTGGTCGTTGGACCAGATGCCCGGGGTGTCCGGATAGCCCACGCCCATCGGCGTGACCGAGGTTGCTTCGCTGAGGATCAGGCCGGCGGAGGCGCGTTGCACGTAGTACTCGGCCATCAGCGCGTTGGGCACGCGACCTGCGTCGGCGCGGCAGCGGGTGAGCGGGGCCATGATGATGCGGTTCTTCAACTCGATGTCGCCGAGTTTGATGGGGTCGAAAATAGTCGCCATGAAATACAACCTCGAAAGTGGAAGGGTTAAAAGTCAGTGAGTTGCCGGCGCCAGGTCGGCATTGCCGCCCTGGCGGAAAGTGATCAGGGTGACCAGCAGCGCCAGCACGGCCAGCGCGCCGGCGGCCAGGGGCACGGAGGTCAGGCCCAGGCCATGGTCGATGACACTGCCGCCGACCCAGGCGCCCAGGGCGTTGCCGATGTTGAAGGCGCCGATGTTCAGGGTGGACACCAGGTTGGGCGCATCTTTGCCGAAGGTCACCACGTTGACTTGCAGGGCCGGCACGGCGGCGAAGCAGGCGGTGGCCCAGAGGAACAGGGTGATTTCGCTGGGGATCAGCGCCACGCTGGTCCAACTCAATACGGTGGACACCACGGCCATGGTGAGGAAGACGCCCATCAGCGTGTTCGCCAGGCTCTTGTCCGCCAGCTTGCCGCCGATGATGTTGCCCAGGGTCAGGCCCAGGCCGATCAGCACCAGGGTCCAGGTCACGCCACGGGGCGATACGCCGGTCACTTCACCCAACAGCGGGGCGACATAGGTAAACAGGGTGAACACCGAGGCGGAGAACAGCGCGGTCATGCTCAGGGACAGCCACAGGCCGGCCCCCTTGAGCGCCACCAGCTCCGAGCGCATATCGAGCGTTTCTTCATCGCGCTTGGCCGGCAGGAAGCGGATCAGGCCGATCAGCGCAATTACGCCAATGACGGTCACCGCCCAGAAGGTCGAGCGCCAGCCGGCTTCCTGGCCCAGTGCGGTGCCCAGCGGTACGCCGAGCACGTTGGCCAGGGTCAGACCGGTGAACATCAAGGCCACGGCCGAAGCGCGCTTGTTGGGCGCCACCAGGCCGGCGGCTACCACCGAACCGATACCGAAGAACGCGCCGTGGCACAGGGCCGTGACGACCCGGGCGAACATCAGCACGTTGTAGTCACTGGCGATGGCGCAGAGCAGGTTGCCGACGATGAAAATCCCCATCAACACCACCAGGGCGGCCTTGCGCGGCAGTCGCGCGGTGGCCAGGGCCATGAACGGCGCACCGATGGCCACGCCCAGGGCGTAACCGGTCACCAGCCAGCCGGCGCCAGGAATCGACACGCCCAGGTCGGCCGCCACGTCGGGCAGCAGGCCCATGATGACGAACTCGGTGGTGCCGATGGCGAAGGCGCTCAGGGCCAGGATCAGGAGTGAGAGGGGCATGATGAGGTCCTTGTCAGGTCAGAGCTCTTGGCTCATTTGCTTGAGGAACTGCTGGATCACTTCCTCGTTGCGTTTGAAGAAGTGCCATTGACCGACCTTTTGGCTGGTGATCAGCCCCGCCCGTTGCAACACCGCCAAGTGCGCAGACACCGTGGATTGCGACAGGCCGCAACGCTGGTCGATCTGTCCGGCGCAAATGCCGAATTCGTGGTTGTGCAACTGTTCCGGGAACTGGGCCTTGGGGTCTTTGAGCCAGTTGAGGATGTCTCGCCGTACTGGGTGCGCCAGGGCTTTTATTATTTCGTCGAGGTCGAGGGTCATGGGTGGCAAGCTCGGGGTTGATAAAACGCTATATCGCGATGGAGCGAACCTTAAATCGTTATTTCGCGATATGCAAATATGGATTTGATCTGAATGCCGAGCAAATCGCTATATCGGGTTATAACGATATTGGCGCGGTGGTGCTAAGCTGCGGACCATGAACTATCTCGCGCACCTGCACCTCGGCGGCCCTGGCCGGGAACAACTACTCGGCAGCCTCTACGGCGATTTCGTCAAGGGCCCGCTGCAAGGGCTCTACGACCCACGGATCGAAGCGGCGATTGCCCTGCATCGACGCATTGACATGTACACCGACCGCCATCCCTTGGTGGACATTGCCCTGTCGCGCTTTTCCACCGTGCGACGGCGCTATGCCGGGATCGTGCTCGACGTGTTTTTCGACCACTGCCTGGCCCGGGACTGGACGTTGTACGGTGAAGGGCCGCTGCTGGAATTCACTTCCCGGGTGTACCAGGTACTCGGCACCGAACCGCAGCTGCCGGGGCGCCTGGCGCACATCGCACCGCATATGGCGGCGGATGATTGGCTGGGGTCTTATCAAGAGTTCGAGGTGCTTGGGCAGGTGTTGCGGGGAATCTCCCGGCGCCTGTCCCGGCCCGAGGAGCTGGCTGAGGCGATGCCGGAGTTGATCAGGCTCTATGAGCCGTTGAGCGAAGATTTTCGGTTGTTCTACCCACAGCTTCAGGATTTTGCGCTGAGCCAGATTGCACGGCAGGAGTGATGTTGGAGCTGGATTTTCTGGTCGCTGAAGATTAAATGTGGGAGCGAGCCTGCTCGCGATGAGGGCCTGGCAGTCAAGAACCAGCTGACTGACAAACTGCTATCGCGAGCAGGCTCGCTCCCACAAGGGATCTCCACAGGGGGGCGCTGGGACCGATCAGGCCGCAATCGCAGCAGGTCGCATCGGCGCTTGCTGTTTCTCTGGAAGCGCCCCGAACAACGCCATGTGCACCGCCTGCTGCGCCTGGAAGGCCAGTGCCGCGCGTTCCTGGCCGTGGCAGGCAATCGGTTTCAGCAGATGGATTTCCACCTCACCCCGATCATTGGCAAACAAACGCATCAGATGCGAGAGCAAATCATCATCGCCAATGAACGGCGCCAGTGAATCCGGTTCACCGTTGCGCAGGTAACGGATCGCCACCGGTTGCAGCGCGACATCGGCATCGATGGCAGCCGACAACAAGCGACCGTGGA
This sequence comes from Pseudomonas sp. Root401, assembly GCF_001425105.1. Taxonomy (NCBI): domain Bacteria; kingdom Pseudomonadati; phylum Pseudomonadota; class Gammaproteobacteria; order Pseudomonadales; family Pseudomonadaceae; genus Pseudomonas; species Pseudomonas sp. Root401. The sequence continues at coordinate 33,489 of NZ_LMDO01000014.1, forward strand.
AGGTGCGCAGGGTGCGGCCATCGGTGGTGGTGCCTTCCGGGAACATCAACAGCGGATGGGCCTGTTCCAGGTGGCGGCTCATTTGCTTGCGGATCAATTGGCTGTCACCCGAACCGCGCCGGATAAACAGGCTGCCGGCCTTGGCTGCCAGCCATCCGGCCACCGGCCAGGTGCGCACTTCGGCCTTGGACAGGAACGACAGCGGCGTGAGCATGCCCAGCAACGGGATGTCGGTCCAGGACACATGGTTGCTGACCCACAGCATTGGCCGTTGCGGCAGTTGACCGTGGACGGTGACTGAAAAGGGCAGGGCACGGCTCAGCCGTGCCATGAAGAACCGCGACCAGCGCTGGCGGCGGACCATCGAGTTGGCGATTCCTGCACGTTCAAACAGGCCGAACACGCTGGCCATGCTCAGGCCCAGCGCCACCACCAGCAAGACTCGCGCGATTCGCGCGTACACCCGCAGCCGGCTCATCAGACCGCCGCCTTGAAGTGGCGGGCGTAGCGCGGGCAGAGCTCGTCGCGCTTGAGCAGGATGAACACGTCGGCCACCTGGAAATCCTCGTCCCAGCAAGGTTCGCCGCAAATCTTCGCGCCCAGGCGCATGTAGGCCTTGAGCAGTGGTGGCATCTCGGCGATGACGTTGGACGGCACGTCCAGGGTCGGCAAGGGTTTTTTCGGTACGGCTTGCAGGTGTTCGGTGCACAGGTAGCGTTCGCGCAGGCGCTGCATGATCGCCTGGGCCTGGATACCGCCGTCCTGCATCGGAATGCTCGCGCAGCCCATCAGGTAGCTGTAGCCGCCTTCGTTCAGGACTTCGGCCAGTTCGCCCCAGAGCACGGCGATGGTGCCACCGTTGCGGTAGGCCGGGTCGACGCAGGTACGGCCGATTTCCAGGATCGGGCCCTTGAGATGGACCAGGCCATGGAGGCTGAATTCTTCTTCGCTGTAGAACCGGCCCAGGCTGCTGGCGGCCTGGTGGTCGAGCAGGCGAGTGGTCGCCACGAGGCGGCCGGTGTTCAGGTCGCGTACGCCGATGTGGGCGCAGTGAACATCATAGTCATCCATGTCCAGACCCATTTCCGCGCCCTTGAGCTTGGCGTTGAATTCGCCGCTGAAGACGTTGAAACGCAGGGCCTGTGCTTCTTGCAAGGCTTGGGCGCCGATCAGGCGTTCGGCTTGCAGGCGGCGTTCATTGCCGGTGTCGCTGATGCGGGCGATCTGGGTCATAGCGAATCTCCGTGCGGGCTGTTCAGTTGCAGCCTGTCGACTTTCTTTATGCAGCCATGTTGTGCAAAGTCAGGCTATGTAGCCCCGGTGTCATCCCCATGAAGCTTTGGTGATGCTTATGTGACAGCCCTCAAGGAGCCTCTTATGCCCTGGCACACCCTGATTGAACGCGGCGAACGCCTGCCCGCCCATCCAGACCTGGCCGAAGGATATTCAGCGTTGTTGCAACGCTTGGGGCCGGTGACGCCGTTCGAACTGGCCGTAACCGGGGCGCGGTTGATGGCGACACCGGGGCTGGCGTTCCTGGTGGGGTATCAGGCGGCGCTGCGGGTGCTTTGGCCCAGTGCGCCGCAGAGCCTCGGCGCCTTGTGTGCCACCGAGCAGCGCAGCCTGCGCCCGGCGGACATGCAAACCCGCCTCGACGACTTGCGCCTGAGCGGACGCAAGGATTTCGTTACCGCCGGCGACGCCGCCGAGTGGCTGCTGATTGCCGCTCGCTGCGAAGCACCCGGTGAAACGCCACGGCTGAACCTGGCAGTGGCCTATGCGGGTGAGCCCGGCGTCACCCTGGAAAAACTGCCCGCCATTGCCCTGATGCCGGACATCAGCCATGGCCGCGTCCTGCTCGACGGCGCGTTGTGCGAGTTGCTGGCAGGCGACGGTTGGGACGCCTACGTCAAACCGTTCCGCACCCTGGAAGACCTTTATGTGCTCAGCGCGATGACTGCCTGGTTGTATGGCGTCGGGCAGGAATCTGCCTGGCCCCAGGCGTTGCAATTGCGCCTGCTGGCGTTGCTCGCCGGTTGCGCGGAGGTGAGTCGGCATAACCCTTCCAGTGCGGTCGGGCATGTGCTGCTGGGCGGGTTGTTCGCTCAGTTCCAGGGGCTCGACGGCGAACTCAACGTTGCCCTGGCCGCCGGGCCTGCGGCGTGGCGCGAGATGTGGACGCGGGACAAAGGTGTGATGCAAATTGCGGCGGGGGCACGGGCCAAGCGGCTGGCCAAGGCGTTGGGAGCTTCATTGGGTTGAAGGGCCTCATCGCGGGCAAGCCTTGCTCCCACAGGTCTACAGCAGACTGTCATTTGGCACTGAGCCTGTGGTGCAAGCCTGCTCCCACAGGTCTACAGCAGACTGTCATTTGGCACTGCAGGTCTACAGCAGACTGTCATTTGGCACTGAGCCTGTGGTGCAAGCCTGCTCCCACAGGTCTAYAGCAGACTGTCATTTGGCACTGAGCCTGTGGTGCAAGCCTGCTCCCACAGGTCTATAGCAGACTGTCATTTGGCACTGAACCTGTGGTGCAGCCTGCTCCCACAGGTCTACAGCAGACTGTCATTTGGCACTGAGCCTGTGGTGCAAGCCTTGCTCCCACAGGTCTACAGCAGACTGTCATTTGGCACTGAGCCTGTGGTGCAAGCCTTGCTCCCACAGGTCTACAGCAGACTGTCATTTGGCATTGCACCTGTGGGAGCAAGGCTTGCCCGCGATGGCGTCGGTACTGTCGACACAAGCCTCGAAACTGTCATCAAGTCTGAATAGGCTCTGAAGGTTCAATCCTGCGAGCCCCAAGCATGTCCAAAGGCTGGTTCCTGATCCCGCTGCTGTTGCTCAACCTGAGCGCCCACGCCGAAGACTGGCCCGGCGAGCAATGGCCAAGTGGCCCGACCCCGAGCGGGCCGGCCATCGAAGCCTTGGAGCAATACGCCTTCCCACCCCGGGACGATGCGAGCCGCGAGGGCATCCGCACCGATGCGCTGCTGGTGATCCAGGACGGTCGGCTGGTCTACGAACGCTATGCCGGGCCGACCAGCGCCCAGACCCCGCACCTGACCTGGTCCATCAGCAAAAGCCTGCTGGCGACGGTGTTCGGCGTGGCCTACGGTGAAAAACTGTTTGGTCTGCAAGACCCGGCCGCCAAGTACTACCCGCCACTGAGCCGGCACCCGAGCCTGACCCTGGCCGATCTTTTCCACTGGGCCTCAGGCCTGGACTGGCAGGAAGACTACGAATACGCGCCGCTCAACTCTTCAGTGGTGGCGATGCTTTATACCCGTGGGCGTCGTGACATGGCGGCGTTCACTGCGCAGCATGAAAGCGCCAGTCCGCCGGGGCAGGCGTTCCGTTATTCCAGCGGTGACAGCAACTTACTGGCGGCGGCCTTGAAAACCATCGTCGGCCCGGCGCGCTACCCCGACTACCCCTGGACGGCCTTGTTCAAACCCCTGGGCATCCGCCACGCCACCTGGGAAACCGACGCCAGCGGCACCTTCGTGGGATCGTCCTATGCCTACCTCACCGCACGGGACCTGGCGCGTGTCGGGTTGTTGATGCAACGGGACGGCCGCTGGGGCGAACGGCAACTGGTACCCATGGCGTGGGTCGCGTTCAATCGCCAGCCTTTTGCCCACTTCCAGGCCGGCCAGGACGAAGCCGTGCCCGGCGGGCATTGGTGGCTCAACCGCGCCGCCGATCCGGCAATCCAGCCTTGGCCCGATGCGCCGCCGGATACCTTTGCCGCGCTGGGCCATTGGGGCCAGGCGCTGTACGTCATCCCCAGCGCCAGGTTGGTGATCGTGCGTTACGGCGACGACCGCGACGGCAGCTATCGCCATAACGAACTGCTCAAGCGCGCCATGGCGGCGTTCGCCGGGACGGTGCAGCCATGAAGCGCAAAGTGTTGCTCACCCTGTTGTCGGTGCTGCTCATCGCCCTGTTCAGTTGGGTCTGGCTGGAGCGGGTGGCATTGCGGGCCTTCCCCGACATCATCAGTGCCTACACCGCCAAGGAATACTGCTCGTGCCGCTATGTGATGGAACAATCGGCGGACTACTGCCGTGGCTATGTGAAGCAGTCGGTGCCCATCAGCGACTTTCTCGAGACCGCTGAAGCGAAGCGCATCACCGTCAGCGGGTTGGGGCGTAGCAACAGCGCGCAATGGTTGGGGGAGCGGCAGGGGTGTCGGTTGGAACCCTGACCCAACCTTTGGCAACAAGGCCTGACGCCGATCCTAGTGTGGGAGCAAGGCTTGCCCGCGATGGCGATTCCGAGAACGCCATCGCGGGCAAGCCTTGCTCCCACAAATGAGTCCCTTGACCACAGGTTCTGTGTCTTCCTGGCCGTTATTGAAACAGACAGTTTGCAAGCGCCCTCGGCCCGGTTAAGGTTCGCCACAGGTTTATCTGCCCCCCGAGTGTGTATGTTCAAGCGGTTTTTCCCTCACGCTGCCGCCAGCTTGCTGCTGGCCTGCGCTGCGCTGCCGGCCCAGGCCGACTGGTACCTGGACGGCGAGTCGTCGCGGCTGTCGTTTATCAGCAGCAAAAACGGCAATGTCTCCGAGGTCCAGCGTTTCCTGGTGCTGCACGGTCAAGTCCAACCCGAGGGCTTGGCGCGCCTGGAAGTGGAGCTGGAATCCATCAACAGTGGCATTCCGCTGCGCGATGAGCGCATGCGGACCGAGCTGTTCGAGATCAAGCAATTTGCCGAAGCCACCGTCACCGCCAAGATCGACCTGGCGCCGATCCAGGACCTGGCCAACGGTGCGCAGTTGGAATTGCGCCTGCCGCTGACGGTGAACCTGCACGGCAAGCAGCACGAATACAACGTCGAACTGCTGGCGACGCGCCTGGACGAACGCCGCTTCCAAGTGGTGACCCTGGAGCCGGTGGTGCTCAACGCGGCGGATTTCGATCTGGCGCCGGGGCTGGAAAAGCTGCGAAACCTGGCCGGGTTGTCGGCCATCAGCCTCTCGGTGCCGGTGAATGCGGTGCTGATTTTCACGGCGCGCTGACATGAGTGGCGCGGTTTTTCCCTGGCGAGAAGGCAATCGCTTCGAGCTGTTGATCGATGGCCCGCAGTTCTTTCCGCGCATGCTGGTGGAAATCGCCCGTGCCCAGGAACAGGTCGATCTGGAGTTGTACCTGGTGGAGGCGGGCTCTTGCGCCGAGGCGATGGTCCAGGCGCTGGTGCAGGCCGCCGAGCGTGGCGTTCGCGTGCGGTGTCTGTTCGATGACTACGGCAGCCTGGCGTTTACCCTGGCCCTGCGCAAGCGTCTGACCGAGGCTGGGGTGGAGTTGCGTTTCTACAATCGCCTGAGCTGGCGCCGCTGGGTGCGCAATCTTTACCGGGATCACCGCAAGCTGCTGTTGGTGGACCAACGCCTGGCCGTGGTCGGCGGCACCGGGGTGACCGATGAATTCTGGAACCCCCTCGACGACCGCAGTGAGTGGCACGAAGTGATGGTGGAAATCGTCGGCCCGCTGGTGCTTGACTGGCAGTTGCTGTTCGACCGCCAGTGGCTCGCCAACCGCCATCGGCGAGCCTGGAAACCAGCGTCCAACTTCGGCTTGCCGCGCCTGCCGCGCGTACCGCCAGTGGGCGAGGGCATGGGCCGGGTGGCGTATGCCGACGCCCGCCAGCATCGCGACATCCTGCAATCGCTGTCGCGGGCATTGAACAGCGGCCAGAAACGCATCTGGATGGCGACGCCGTATTTTTTGCCGACCTGGAACGTGCGCCGTTCCTTGCGCAAGGCCGCCGCCCGCGGCATCGACGTGCGCTTGCTGCTGACCGGCCCGCGCACCGATCACCCGTCCGTGCGCTACGCCGGGCACCGTTACTACCCGCGATTGCTCAAGGCCGGCGTGCAGATTTTCGAATACCAGCCGTGTTTCCTGCACCTGAAGATGGTGCTGGTGGACGACTGGGTCAGCATCGGCTCCTGCAACTTCGATCACTGGAACCTGCGCTTCAACCTGGAAGCCAACCTTGAAGCCTTGGATTCCCGGCTCAGCAGTGCAGTGGCGGCCAGTTTCGAACAGGACTTCACCCAGAGCCTGCAGGTCAGCCTCGACGCCTGGCAGCGCCGGCCATTGTGGAAGCGCTTCAAGCAGCGGGTGTGGGGGTTGGTGGATCGGGTGGTGGTGAACTTGCTGGATCGACGCGGTTAAGCGCTCACTGAGTAGCAATGTGGGAGCGAGCCTGCTCGCGATGGCGGCCTGACAGTCGATGATGCAGTGACTGATAGGCCCTCATCGCGAGCAGGCTCGCTCCCACAAGGTTATTGCAGTGTTATTGGATCAGAGCAACTCAAAACTCTGCTGCTTCACGTCCTGGGAATCCAGGCCGATCTGCACGTTGAACTTGCCCGGTTCCGCCGCGTACTTGAGTTGGGCATTGAAGAACTTCAGGTCGTCCTCGGTGATGGTGAAGTGGATGACTTTCTTCTCGCCGGCCTTGAGCATCACCTTGCGGAAGTTCTTCAGTTCCTTCACCGGGCGAATGATCGAGCCGGTCACATCCTGGATGTACAGCTGCACCACGGTTTCGCCGTCACGCTTGCCGGTGTTTTCCAATGTCACGCTGGCATCGAGCTTGCCGGTCTTGTTCAGCGTGGTCGACGACAGGGCCATGTCCGACAGGCTGAACTCGGTGTAGCTCAAGCCGTAACCGAACGGATAGAGCGGGCCGGTGGTGTCATCGAAATACTGCGAGGTGTAGTTGCCCGGCTTGCCCGGCGTGAATGGCCGGCCGATGCTCAGGTGGTTGTAGTAGGTCGGAATCTGCCCCACCGAGCGTGGGAAGGTGATTGGCAGCTTGCCCGACGGGTTGTAGTCACCGAACAGCACATCAGCGATGGCGTTGCCGCCTTCGGTGCCGCTGAACCAGGTTTCCAGGATCGCATCGGCCTGCTGTTTCTCGTCCAGCAACGCCAGCGGACGGCCATTCATCAGCACCAGCACCAGCGGCTTGCCGGTGGCCTTCAAGGCCTTGATCAGTTCGCGTTGGCTGGCCGGGATGTTCAGGTCGGTGCGGCTCGACGATTCATGGGACATGCCACGGGACTCGCCTACGGCGGCCACCACCACATCGGCATCCTTGGCGGCTTTTACCGCTTCGTCGATCAGCACCTGGGCCGGACGCGGGTCGTCTACCACTTCCGGGGCATCGAAGTTGAGGAAGTTCAGGTAGTCGAGCACCTTCTTGTCGCCGGTGATGTTGGCGCCACGGGCGTAGATCAGCTTCGAGTCAGCGCCCAGGGCGCGGGTCATGCCGTCGAACAGGGTAACCGATTGTGCTGGACGCCCGGCCGCGGCCCAACTGCCCATCATGTCGATAGGAGCCTTGGCCAACGGGCCGACCAGGGCGATCTTCGCCGTCTTCTTCAGGGGCAGGGTCTGGTTGCGGTTTTCCAGCAGGACCAGGCTGCGGCGCGCCACGTCACGGGCGTCGGAGCGGTGCATGCGGCTTTCGGCGTAGGTGTCGGCCGGGTCGTCCTCGGCCTTGCCGATGCGCAGGTACGGATCCTTGAACAGGCCCATGTCATATTTCGCCGCGAGCACTTCGCGCACCGCGTTGTCGATGTCGCTCTGCTCGATTTCACCGGCCTTGAGCAACCCTGGCAGTTCCTTGCCATAGAGCGAGTCGTTCATGCTCATGTCGATGCCGGCCTTGATCGCCAGTTTCGCCGCTTCGCGACCGTCCTTGGCGACGCCGTGCTTGATCAGTTCGAAAATGGCGCCGTGGTCACTGACCGCCAGGCCCTTGAAGCCCCATTCCTTGCGCAGCAGATCGTTCATCAGCCAGGTGTTGGCGGTGGCCGGCACGCCGTTGATGGAGTTCAGCGCGACCATCACCCCACCGGCACCCGCGTCGATGGCGGCGCGGTAGGGTGGCAGGTAGTCCTGGTACATTTTCAGCGGACTCATGTCCACAGTGTTGTAGTCCCGGCCGCCTTCCACCGCGCCGTACAGGGCGAAGTGCTTGACGCTGGCCATGATACTGTCGGCCGCGTTGGCGCCGTTGCCCTGGAACGCCTTGACCATCACCCCGGCGATACGCGACACCAGGTAGGTGTCCTCGCCGAAACCTTCGGAGGTGCGGCCCCAGCGCGGGTCGCGGGAAATGTCGACCATAGGCGCGAAGGTGATGTCCAGGCTGTCAGCGGCCGCTTCCTTGGCCGCGATGCGGCCGGAGTGGTAGATCGCGTCCATATCCCAGCTCGAGGCCAGGGCCAGGGGAATCGGGAAAATCGTGCGGTGGCCGTGGATCACGTCGTAGGCGAAGAACATCGGGATCTTCAACCGGCTGCGCATGGCCGCGTCCTGCATCGGACGGTTTTCATCCCGCGTGATGGAGTTGAACGTGCCCCCGATGTTGCCGGCGGCGATTTCCTTGCGAATCATCTCCCGGGGCATTTCCGGGCCGATGCTGATCAGGCGCAATTGGCCGATCTTCTCTTCGAGGGTCATCTGCTTCATCAGGTTGCTGATGAAGGCGTCCTTGTTCTCCATGGGGGCTGGCAGGTTGTCGGCAAATACGGAGTGACTGGCCAGACTGACAAACAGACCCAGCAAACACAGCTTCTTCATGAATAATTTTCTCGCAAGCCTAAAGGGCGGTGATCAGGACACGCCGGTCAGCCAAAATGTGAGGAGCGGCTATTGTTGTTCAGTTAAATGCAGCACACTTTCGAACCCATTGGGCTGAACTTAGTTTCGCACTGCGCATCTTTTAGCCCATCGACCCGTTTCAATCCAGTGCGGCGGCAGATTATGCCCCAGGCGCCGGTGAGATAGGTGGCCGTGTTTTTCCAATGTCATGCAACGGAGAGCTCCACCCGATGAATCCACGACTGAACCACCTTCGCAGCTTGCCGATGCTGGCCCTGATGCTGCTCACCACGTTGCTGGCCGGTTGCGGCATCAATAACATCCCGACCCTGGACGAACAGGCCAAGGCCGCCTGGGGCCAGGTGCAGAACCAATACCAGCGCCGCGCCGACCTGATTCCCAACCTGGTGGAAACCGTCAAGGGCTACGCCCAGCACGAGCAGGAAACCCTGACCGCGGTGATTGAAGCGCGGGCCAAGGCGACGTCGATCCAGGTCGACGCCAGTACCCTGGACAACCCGGAAAAACTCAAGCAGTTCCAGCAGGCCCAGGACCAGCTGACCGGCGCGTTGAGCCGGCTGATGGTGGTGTCCGAGCGTTACCCGGACCTCAAGGCCAACCAGAACTTCCTGGCGTTGCAATCGCAGCTCGAAGGCACCGAGAACCGCATCGCCGTGGCCCGCCGCGACTTCATCCTGGCTGTGCAGAAGTACAACACCGAGATCCGCACGTTCCCGGGGCGCCTGTGGCACAGCGTGATGTACAGCGACCTGCCGATCCGCGAAACCTTCGAGGCCACCAGCCCCAATGCCGAAAAAGCCCCTGAAGTGAAGTTCTGATGAAGCAGCTTCAAGTTCCAAGTGGCAAGCTTCAAGCCCAGGCAACGCGTACCGCTTGGGGCTTGAGGCTTGCCGCTCGAAGCTTGAAGCTGTTTACGCTGTTGCTCTGGGTGTTTGCCATCACGGCCCAGGCCGAGCTGAAGTTTCCGGCATTGACCGGGCGGGTGGTGGACGCCGCCCAGATGCTCGAACCGTCGGTGCGCGCACAACTGGAAGCGCAGCTAAAGGCCCATGAACAGGCCACCGGCGAACAGGTAGTGGTGGTCACGCTGGCGGACCTGCAAGGCAGCAGCATCGAAGACTTCGGCTATCAATTGGGGCGCCATTGGGGCATCGGGCAGAAGGATAAAAACAACGGCGCGCTGCTGATCGTCGCCCGGGATGACCGTAAACTGCGCATCGAGGTGGGCTACGGCCTGGAGGATCGCCTGACCGACGCGCAGAGTTCGGTGATCATCAACCAGGTGATCACCCCGGCCTTCAAGACCGGCAACTTCAACAAAGGCATCAGCGATGGTGTCGCGGCGATGCTGGTGGTGCTGGGCGGCAGCCCGTTGGACGAGCCGGCGCCGGCATACAGTACGGACGAGCAGCAAGAGCCGAGTGATTTCGTCGAGCGCCATCCCGGGCTGTTCGTCTTCCTGGTGATACTGTTTATTTTGACGATATTGGTCTGCCAGATGCTCGGTATCCTGCCGGCCGGAGGCGGTGGCTCCAGCCGTTCGGGCGGTTCCGGTGGAGGCTTCGGCGGCGGAGGCGGTGGGGGCTTCAGTGGTGGCGGTGGCAGTTTCGGGGGCGGCGGTTCGTCGGGCGGCTGGTGACAATAATAATGAGCAGGCACTTTTAACATGGCATTACTGACTGAACACGAACAACGCAAGGTCGCCGAGGCCATCGCCCGGGTCGAGCGGCATACCGACGCCGAGCTGGTCACGGTGCTGGCCGCCCGCGCCGACGACTACGCCTATATCCCGCTGCTGTGGGCCAGCCTGCTGGCCCTGGTGGTGCCCGGCGTGGTCCATTACCTCTCCGGCTGGCTGACGATGCACAGCCTGTTGCTGGTGCAGTGGGTCAGTTTCATTGTGCTGTGCCTGGTGTTTCGCATCCCCAGGATCACCACGCACCTGATCCCCCGTTCCGTGCGTCACTGGCGGGCCTCCAACCTGGCGCGCCGGCAATTCCTCGAGCAGAACCTGCACCACACCGTGGGCAGCACGGGGATGCTGATCTTTGTCTGCGAGGCTGAGCGGTACGTGGAAATCCTGGTCGATGAAGGTATTTCCAAGCGCCTGGACAACAAATGCTGGGATGCCATCGTCGCAGCGTTCACCCAGCAGGTTCGCCAGGGGCAGACCCTGCAGGGTTTCGTGACCTGCATCGAAGCTTGCGGCGAATTGCTCAAGGAGCACGTGCCGGTGACCCACGAGCGCAATGAACTGCCAAATCGGTTGGTGGTGCTGGGCTGAAAATTCCCTGTCGGCACAAGCCTGTGGGAGCAAAGCCTGTGGGAGCAAAGCTTGCTCGCGATGAACGATAACGCGGTGAGCCTGCACTATCGCGGCGTATTCATCGCGGGCAAGCCTTGCTCCCACAGAGGCTACTGCTCGCCACACGAACTTTTCCGTGCCCTCGCTGCCCATCCCCCCTAAAATACCGCCATTCCCGATTCGCCCCGCCCCGAGGCCGCTTGTCCATGTCTGCCACCGCAACGCCCGTCCGTCCCGCGCCGGATCACCACGCCCAGTTCATCGAGCTGCTGCGCAGCAGCCTTGAACAAAACGCTTTCATCAAACTGGTGCTGGCCAAGTACGTGGGTGACGAAGCGGACCTACAGCGGCTGATCATCAAGCAGCTGACGGTCAAGGACCAGCCGTGCCTGTCCTTTGTCTACCGCTACAAGACCCGCGACATCACCAAGAATTTCCCGCTGGCCGAAGGGGTGGAAACCATTGCTGCGCTGTTGCCGGCATCGTTCAAGAACGCGCATTTGCTGGCGGTCACCGACGAGGCGCAGCTGGAGTACAGCAAAAAGGGCAAGAGCTCGCTGTTCAAGAGCAAGCCCCAGCAACTGCGGGAAGTGCCATCTGCCGAGCACAACCGTGAGAAAAATCGCTTCCTCGACCTGAGCCGGCCCTTTTTGGCCGACCTGGGCGTAACCAACCACAAGCACGAGCTGATTCCGGCGATGTCGCGCAAGTGGAAGCAGATCAACAAGTTCATCGAGGTCTTCAGCCATGCGCTGACGTCTTCGCCGCTGGCCCTGGACAAACCGGTGCGGGTCTCGGATTTCGGTTCGGGCAAAGGCTACCTGACGTTCGCCATCCACGATTACCTGCGCAACACCTTGCAGGCCGAAGGCGTGGTGACCGGTGTCGAGCTGCGCGAAGACATGGTCAAGCTATGCAACGAAGCCGCCGCGCGCCTGGAACACCCGGGCCTGAGCTTCCAGCACGGTGACGTGCGCAGCGTGGCGCCGAGCGCGGTGGATGTGATGATCGCCTTGCACGCCTGCGACATCGCCACCGACTACGCCATCCACATGGGCATTCGCTCGGGCGCCTCGATCATCATGTGCTCGCCGTGCTGCCACAAGCAGATCCGCTTGCAGATCCAGAGCCCGGCCTTGCTCAAGCCGATGCTGCAATACGGCCTGCACCTGGGCCAGCAGGCGGAAATGGTCACCGACAGTTTGCGGGCACTGTTCCTGGAAGCCTGCGGCTACGAGACCAAGGTCTTCGAGTTCATCTCCCTGGACCACACCAACAAGAACAAGATGATCCTGGCCGTCAAACGCGCCGAACCGGTGGACCCCGCCGAGCTGCTGGCCAAGATCCAGGAACTCAAGGCCTTCTACCACATCACCGAGCACTGCCTCGAAACGCTGCTGCGGGCTGATGGTTACCTCGCCTGAAGTAGCTATACCGAACCCTGTGGGAGCAAAGCTTGCTCGCGATAAGGGCGACACGGTTCAATTGCTAGAACCGCGTCATCGTTCATCGCGAGCAAGCTTTGCTCCCACAGGACTCGCTCCCACAAGGGGCAGAGGTGCATCCCGTCAGGTAATGAGCGGTTATCGCTCGCCTGCCAACACTCCGGACTACCTTTAATGCGTTAACCACTCACGCATCCCCAAAGGAGCCCACCCCATGCCCGTCAAGAAAATCCTCATGCTGGTCGGCGATTACGTCGAAGATTATGAAGTCATGGTGCCGTTCCAGGCCCTGCAGATGGTCGGTCACACCGTGCACGCCGTGTGCCCGGACAAAACCGCTGGGCAGACGGTGCGCACGGCGATCCACGATTTCGAAGGCGACCAGACCTACAGTGAAAAACCGGGGCACTTGTTTGCCCTCAACCATGACTTCGCCAACGTCCAGGCCGCCGACTACGACGCGCTGCTGGTGCCGGGTGGGCGAGCACCGGAATACCTGCGCCTGAATGAAACCGTCCTGCAACTGGTGCGCGATTTCGATCTGGCGGGCAAGCCGATTGCGGCGGTGTGCCACGGTGCGCAATTGCTGGCGGCGGCGGGCATTCTCGAAGGGCGTGAATGCAGCGCCTACCCGGCGTGCGCTCCGGAAGTCCGACTGGCGGGCGGGACCTATATCGACATTCCCGTGACCCAGGGCCATGTCCAGGGCAACCTCGCAACGGCACCGGCCTGGCCTGCGCATCCGAACTGGCTGGCGGGTTTCCTGACGCTGCTGGGCACGGCCATCACCTTGTGATAACGCCGCACAGCGGACTGGCAAGGCAAGCGCAGCGGGTCTTTACTCTCGGGGCATGTCTTCATTGCCAGGAGAAAAATCATGTCCGGATGGTACGAAATCAGCAAAAGCAGCAGTGGCCAGTTTCGGTTTGTGCTCAAGGCGGCCAACGCCGAGACAATCTTGACCAGTGAGCTGTACACCACCCGCAGCGGTGTCGATGGTGGCATTGCTTCGGTGCAGAAAAACAGTCCGTTGGCCGAGCGCTATGAACTCAAGAACACCAAGGACGGCCATCCGTACTTCAACCTCAAGGCTGCCAACCATGAAGTGATTGGCAGCAGTGAAGCTTATTCATCGGACGCGGCCCGGGACAAAGGCATTGCCAGCGTCAAGGCCAACGGACCGACGACGGTCATCAAGGACAAGACCGTGGCTGCGCTCTGACAGAACGATAATAAGGAGAACTGTGGCGAGGGGATCCGTGGGAGCAAAGCTTGCTCGCGATGCAGGCACTGCGGTTGTGCAGGCTAACCGAGTCATCGTTCATCGCGAGCAAGCTTTGCTCCCACACATGGATCCCCTCTCCACACGTGTTTTAAACCTCCACCGGCACCGACAACTTCGGATCGCCCAGCGGATGGCTCTTCGCATCGAAAAAGCGCAACTGCACCTCCAGCCCCTGGAACACCTTGGCGTAATGCCGCTTCTGATGCTGGATGAACGCCTGGCTACGAGGATAGATCGAAATCGCCACGGTTTTCGGTGCGGCCAGGCGCAAGGCTTGCACAATGTGGTTGTCCTGCTCGCCCAGGGCATGGCCGAACAGGCACAGGTTGTCGCCGTGTTGCAGCAACTGGTCGTAGCAGAACGACAGGTAATCGCTGCTGCGGATGGTCTTGAGCTTGTCCTGGCTTGGGCCTTCATTGACGAACAACGGTACGTCGTCGAGGGTCTTGATCGTGTTGTTGATGGCGAAACTGCCCAGCAAGGTGCCTTCGGTGGAGGTGAGCTTGCGAGCGGTGCCGTCCTGGTTGCGTACCAGGTGCAGGCCGCCGTGCAGGTACAGCAGGCGCGGTTTGTCCGTGCTTGCCTGGCTCAGGTCGAAACTGTGGTCATCGCCGAAGAACAGGTCGCTGATGCTCTCGGGCGCCTGCTGGATCGCCCAGTAGTTGAGCAGGTCGTAGTTGCTGGTGAACACCGTGCGGTAGCGGCTCAGCTCCTGGTTGAGCGTTGCCAGGGTCGAGGGTTGCACCAGGCGCCACGGGATGTGCACGGCGTGCACGGTGTTGATCAGCGCTTCCTTGATCGCGTAATAGCGATTGCGCGGCGCGGCGGAGCTGACGGCCAGGGCCTTGTTGACCCGACTGGTGGTTTTCAGCGCAGCGAGCACCTGTTCGAAACTGCGTGTCTGCATCGCGTCGAACACGCTCAGCTCCGACGGGCTCAGGGGTTTTTCCTCGACGGTGCGGGCATTTTCGAACAGCGAGTCATAGCCGAAATCATCCCACACTGCGCGGCTGGCCCCATTGCCCACCAACAGGCCGCTGAAAGCGGTGTCGGCGCGCAAGGTCTCCCAGTCTTCGAGCCGGGTGTCGTATTCCTGGAAATCGGTCATCGCAAGGATCATCTCAAAACGTGGCAAAGGCAGGGCGCGACTTTATCACGACCCAGTCTTGAGCCAGATCAAGATGCGTCATGACTACTCGGTCATTCTGTAGGCCCTGCCGATCCGGCCTCAACCAGGAGCGTGACCCCATGAGCAGCACTTTTTTCATTCCCGCCGTGAACATCATGGGGCTGGGCTGCCTCGATGAAGCGATGACCGCTATCCGCAACTACGGCTTTCGCAAAGCCCTGATCGTCACCGACGCGGGGCTGGCCAAGGCCGGCGTCGCCACCAAGGTGGCCGAGTTGTTGGCGATACAGGACATCGACTCGGTGATTTTCGACGGTGCCAAGCCCAATCCGAGCATTGCCAATGTCGAGCTCGGGCTGGGGCTGCTGAAGGAGAGCCAGTGTGATTTCGTCGTGTCGCTGGGCGGTGGTTCGCCCCACGACTGCGCCAAGGGCATCGCCCTGTGCGCCACCAACGGCGGGCAGATTCGCGACTATGAAGGCGTCGACCGTTCGAGCAAGCCGCAGTTGCCGCTGATCGCCATCAACACCACGGCGGGCACCGCCAGCGAAATGACCCGTTTTTGCATCATCACCGACGAGACACGCCACGTGAAAATGGCGATTGTCGATCGCAACGTCACCCCATTGATGTCGGTGAACGACCCGGCGCTGATGGTGGCGATGCCCAAGGGCCTGACGGCCGCCACCGGCATGGATGCACTGACCCACGCGATCGAGGCTTATGTCTCCACCGCCGCCAACCCCATCACCGATGCCTGCGCCCTGAAGGCCATCACCCTGATCAGCAACAACCTGCGCCTGGCCGTGCGTGACGGCAATGACCTGACCGCGCGGGAGAACATGGCCTACGCGCAGTTTCTCGCGGGGATGGCGTTCAACAATGCATCGTTGGGTTTCGTACACGCGATGGCGCATCAGCTGGGTGGCTTCTACGACCTGCCTCATGGTGTGTGCAACGCGGTGCTGTTGCCTCATGTGCAGAGCTTCAACGCTTCGGTGTGCGCCGTTCGCCTGACCGACGTGGCCCATGCCATGGGCGCTGATACGCGCGGCTTCAGCCCGGAAGAGGGGGCTCGCGACGCCATTGCGGCGATCCGTAAACTGGCCCTTGATGTGGACATTCCGGCCGGTTTGCGTGATTTGGGCGTACGCCTCAATGACGTACCGGTGCTGGCCGCCAACGCCTTGAAAGACGCCTGCGGCCTGACCAATCCAAGGGCGGCGGACCAGCGGCAGATCGAAGAGATTTTCCGCAGCGCGTTCTAAGCGACCCGGGGCGGCGCGAACCTCACACAGAGCATCGCCGCCGCCCCCAACAGCGCGCACAACGCCGCCAGCGGCCAGGCCTGTTGGCTCAACAACAGGCTGGCCATGGCACCGATCACCGAGGCCATCAGTTGGTGCAGGAACCCGCTCAACGCCATGGCATAAGCGCCGGCCACCGGTGAGCCTTCGTTGGCCAGGGACAGGCTGATGGGGTAGATCAACGACTGGCCAAACACCGCGAAGCAATACGGCAGCCAGAAGAGCAGCGCGATGCTGCTCAGGGTGAGGCTGCCTGCCAGCATGGTCATGCTCCCGCCCAGCACCAGGGCGATGCCCCAGCCCATCATTCGTCGTTGGCCGGTACGCAGTACAAAAGCGTTCACCACCAGCGCCCCAAGCAAGTACGCGGCACTGACCGGCCAGCCCAGCAGGCCGTATTCAATGGGCGACCAGTGGAAGCTCTCCTGCAGGATCAGCGGCGCGGCGGTGTTGAAGGCGACGATGACACCGTAACCCAGCCCACCCGCCAAGGCCGGCAGCAGGAACGCGCGTCGACGCAGGATCTGCCCGTAGATGCTCCACGCCGATTGCCCGTTGCCGGCTTGCACCAGCACCGGGAACCCGGCCCGGGACACCGCCGCTGCCATCGCCAGGCTGACGGCGCCCAAGCCCTGGAAAATCGCCTCCCAGCCGAAAGCGGCCTGGATCAGCGAGCCCAGGTACTGGCCGATACCGAGGGCAATCACAAAGGCGATCGATATCCAGGACAGCGCCTTGGCCAACAGATCGCCGCTGAAACTGTCCCGAATCAAGACCCGCGCCATCACCGAGATACCGCTGGCGCCGATGCCCTGGATCAACCTGAGCGTCAGGAACGCCTCCACGGTTGTGCCCAGCGGCAGGGCCAGGTTGGCCAAACCGTACAACCCCAAGGCCGCCAGCAAGACCGGCTTGCGCCCCAGCCGCTGGCTCAGGCTGCCCCACAGCAACATCGGCAGCGCCATGCCGATCAGGTACACCGACAAGCCCCAGGAAACCCGGGACGCATCGGCGCCCAGGTCCCGGGCGATATCGGGCAGGGCCGGCAAGTAGATGCTCATGCCCAGTTGGGCCAGGAAAACGGTGGTGCAGGTGACGATCAGGGTTGTGCGGTTCTTCATCGAACGTCCTGTCTCAAGGGCGAATGTCACGCCCGTGGGTCAGTAGCAGTTCGGTGATCTTTTCGCAAAACGAGCGAATCACGTTCGGCTCCATGTCGGCGCGCAGGGTAATGCGAATGGCGGCCTTGCCTTGCGGCACCACGGGGAAAAAGACCGCTGAAGTGAAATACCCCAGTTCGGCCAGTTCGACGGCCAGGCTGTTGGCCAGGGCCGCTTCACCGCAGGGCACCATGCGGATCGCCATGGGGTTGCCGTGCTGTTCAGTGCGCACGAGGCTGTCGAAGAAGCGGATATTAGCTTGCAAACGCTCCTGCAGGGCGCTGAATTCTCGACTGCGGTGCAGGCGGATCGACGCCATGCCGGCGCCGATGGCCGCTGCGTTCAGGCTCTGGGACCAATTGCTCGGCCCACCGTAACGCTGCACCAGCGCCTTGTGCCGTTCGCTGCCAAACATGACCAGCCCGCCACTGGCGCCGAATGACTTGGCCAGCGAAGCTACGATCAGGGTGCGTTCATCCACGGCAGGGACGCGCGAACGGACCAGGCCTGCGCCGGACTCCCCGACCGCAGACAGCGCGTGGGAGTCGTCCAGATAGAGAAACAGGCCATAGCGTTGCTTGAGGTACATCAGGCTGTCCAGGTCCGCCAATCCGCCCATGCTGTACGCGCTGTCGGCCACGTATGCCACGCAGCGCTGGCGTTTGCACAGGTCTTCGATGAAATCCATGTCGTTGTGCGGGCAGGTGACGACCTGGGTTTCATCGGCGCAGGCGGCCTTGCTGTGGTTCATCGAGTAATGGGCGTGTTTGTCGAACACCATGACCGGCGAACACTGGTTGGTGAACGCGCCGCTGGCCAGCAGCGGCAGGATACCGGCGCTTGCCGCGCTGCACGACAGGGCACTGAGGCAACTGGCACCGAACAGCTCCGACAATTGGGTTTCGTACTGGTCCAGGATCGCCAGCTTGCAGCGGTTCCTTGAGTTGGCGACCCGCAGGGTTCCGGTTTCCCACAGGGCAGTCATGGCGCCGTCCAGCAACGCGGGGTGATAGTCCAGGCCCAGGTAGGACGTGGTACAGAAGTGATGGAAGGTGCGACCGTATTGGTCGACCAGCATATTGGGTGTCTTGACCTCGACATTCAGCCCTGAGATTTTTCCGGCTTCGGTGCCCTGCCAGTTCTGGTCTGCGAGGGAAATCACCTTGCGGTAGTGTGTGAAGTGATGGGGCGCTTGAGCAGTCTGGTTCATGGTGCGATTACATTCCTTGATGAGTGGTGCTGTCCGTGGGGTGTTTCGATAGCGGTGTGTTTCCAGACTTTACAGATTGTTGTGCAGGGCTTTGAATCGGCTGTTTCCGGCGTGTTTGAGTGTCACTGGAGAGTTCTGTGTAGGACTTTGCCTAGGGCCTTGGACGGGGAATCCGTCGGCGATGTCGGAGCTTGGAAGTACCCTGGGTTCGCCCCAAGCCCGCTGGGTTATCACTCTTTTCTGAAGGTTGCTTGCTGATGCTCTCAGGCCTCAATCATCTGACCCTTGCCGTCACCGACCTGGATCGCAGTGTGGTTTTTTATGGCGAGCTATTGCAGCTGCGGCTCGAAGCCAAGTGGGACCGCGGGGCCTATTTGTCGCTGCCGGGTTTGTGGTTGTGCCTGGCTTTCGACCCGTTGCGCAGGCTCGATCCGGTGGCGGACTACACCCATTACGCTTTCAGCATCGCTGCCGAGGATTTTCCGGTGTTGGTGGCGCGGCTGAACGCGGCCCAGGTGTCATCGTGGCGCGACAATCGCAGCGAGGGTGATTCGTTCTACTTTCTCGACCCGGACGGGCACAAGCTCGAAGTCCACGTGGGCGACCTGGAGTCGCGGTTGAAGGCCTGCCGTCAGGCACCGTATGCCGGTATGGCGTTTTTTACGGAGTGACGGGGGTTGCGTTGAAGCGAGTGGCTGCACCTACCAGGCGTTGGGCGGCAATCGTCGCGTATGGAACAGTCGCAGGATTTGCACGCGCCCGTGGCGAACGCGATAGGGAATCAGGTACGGACGGTCGGGGACAACCCATTCACGGGTGCCAGCCAGGCGGCCTTCACGACCGGACGCCGGGAATTGGGCAAGTTGCTCGACGCTCATGAGGATTGCCTTGACGAAGTGCGCTGCTGCTTTTGGATTGTCCAGCGCAATGTAAGCGGCTTCGTCGTCCAGATTCTTGAGGGCAGTACGCAGCCACTCAACCTGCATTGTTCATCCATTTTTCGGCAATCGCGTTGACATCCTCGGGACTAGCGAAGTCACCTGCATCTGCCTCATGCAAGGCTTCTTGGATTTCCTTGATCTGCCAGGCTTCACGGGCCAGGTATTCGCGTAGCGCATCGACGGCCAGGAATGATTTGCTGCGCCCGGTAGCCTTGGCCAATATCGCCAGGGTTTCGGCGACTTCATCGGGCAAGCGCAATGACATGACGGACATGATGATCTCGATGTAGTGGTTTGTAATACAACATACTACATCGTCCTTGAAGTGTTGCCAGTCCCGTCGGTCTCCATCGTTTGTGTGAATGTTCGCCCTGATATCGAGGCTCATCCTCTACAGTCTGATCCCCTGCGCTATCCTCATCGGTATTGATGGGGCGCGTCGGTCTCGCTCGTTGTATCGGCGTCACGAACTGACGATCACCCGCTTCGCTCACCGTTGCATTATCCGGATGACCTCCAGCCCCATGGACACTCGAAGTTCCGCGCCGCTGGCCAGCTACATCGACCTTTTGCTGGACGCCGTGTGTGCCGTCGACGGCCAAGGGCGTTTCGTGTTTGTCAGTGCTGCCTGCGAACAGATTTTTGGCTACACCCCGCAGGAACTGATCGGCCAGCCGATGATCGACCTGGTGCACCCTGCCGATCGCCAGCGGACCCTCGAGGCGGCTCGGGAGATCATGGACGGCGAGCCCAAGCTCAATTTCGAGAACCGTTACCTGCGCAAGGACGGTCGGGTGGTGCACATCCTGTGGTCGGCGCGCTGGTCGCCGGCGGACCAACTGCGCATTGCCGTGGCCCGGGACATCACCGAACGCAAGCAGGCCGAGTCCCGGCAGGCGGCGTTGTATGCGATTTCCGAGGCGGCCCATGCCGCGGCGGACCTGCTGGCGCTGTTCAAGCGCATCCACCTGATTATTGGCGAGTGGCTGCCGGCGCTGAATTTCTCGGTGGCGCTGTATGACGAACAATGCTCGCAACTTAACTTCCCCTATCACGTCGACGACCGTGAGGGGCAGCCCGAATTGCCGGGCACGGTCACCGGGCGTTTGTGCGCCGAAGTGATGCGCAGCGGCCAGCCAATCCTGCTAACGCCCGGTTGCAACGATTTGCCGCCGGGGTTCGACGACCTTGTGGCGCGGCCGGATGCGCCGTGTTGGCTGGGCGTGCCGCTGAACTCGCAGAGCGGCACGATTGGCGCGCTGATCGTCAAGAGCGCGCCGCACAACGTGCGCTACACCGAGCAGGACAAGGAGTTGCTGCAATACGTATGCGCGCAACTCACCATCGCCATCGAGCGCAAGCAATTGCACGCCCGGTTGCAGCACATGGCTCAGTACGATCAATTGACCCAGGTGCCCAACCGCGAATTACTCCGGGAGCGGTTCAAGTGCGCCTTGGCAACCGCTCGTGCTGCGTCCGGGCGCATGGCCTTGCTGTACATCGACCTGGACCGTTTCAAGCAGGTCAACGACACCTATGGCCACGGGGTGGGCGACATGCTGCTGCAAGCGGTGGCCAATCGTCTCAAGGGCTGTATCCGCGACACCGACACCGTGGCACGTATTGGCGGGGACGAGTTCGTGGTCTTGCTGCACAGCATCCAGGCTTTGGGGGATGCCCACAGTGTGCGGGAGAAAATTCGCCATGCGCTGGCCCAGCCACTGCGTCTGGACGGGCACTGCCTGAGCATCGAACCGAGCATCGGCATGGCCTGTTTCCCCGACCATGGCACCGAAGATGTCGCCCTGTTCCGCCACGCCGACGAGGCGATGTATGCGGCCAAGCGCCAGAATCACAGGGCGTTCGGCATCTGATAGCGCGCCACCGTTCGTCGTGGCACAAGCACCTTTCTCAAACCTTCAGCCCATATCCAATTCGAATACAAGAAGGGCTCTGCGTGCCCTGCATTCACGAATGGGGAGGGCTGGATCATGCCCGGTTCAAGCGGTATTTATCCGGCAAACATTGCTCACGATCGAACGAAGGTGTCCGAAGCGGGTCGCAGAAGTGGGAGAACCAGCATCACGACCGTGGATAGAAACCGTCGAAAGCCGGGTCGCACGTTTCGCTGTATTCATGGCTGGTTCTGATTCAACGGTGGATAAACCACCAGAACTTTCATCAGAGGAGGGCGCGACCATGAGCCGTATGGCCAGCTTTTTTCGCACCATCAGTGTTGTCGTGTTGATGGGCCTGGGCGCCAACAGTGCCTGGGCCCAATCGCCTGCCGAATTCATCAACGATGCTTCCGCCAAAGGCATGGCCGACATCGAGACAAGTCGCATGGCCCACGGGAAAGCCGAATCCAGGGAGGTCAAGGACTACACCATCATGGTCATCAACGACCGCACCACGGCCAATCAACACCTGGCGAAGATCGCCAAGAAGCTCGACTTGCCTGTCGCCCCCCGGGAGGAGGTGGCGGACAAGGCCAAGGCCCTGATGCCGCAGGTCAAGGAAGGTGAGTCGTTCGAGGCTGCGTATGCCGCCACCCAGGTCAAAGCCACCGAGGAGGCCATCGCGCAGATCCAGCAGGAGGCCCAGACCACCGAAGTGCCGGAGATCAAGGCCTTCGCCGATGAAACCCTGCCTAAACTGCAGACCCATCTCGAAATGGCCAGGGCGCTGCAAGCCAGCCGCTGATCCGCTGCGTCTTTTGTATTCAGGGCCGGGACGTTCGCGTCCCGGCTGATTTTTGCCCACCAAAAGGAGAACCTTCCAGCGCGTCTGCGTCAGCACTGGTTCAGGTCTACTTTGTTCTTTTCTTCCAGCCCTTCAAGACTCTTGGCTTCGCCCTGGCCCATGGCCTGGTAATGCTTTCTCAGCGCCTCCAGTTGCTTGAGGTCCAGCGATTCAAGGCCGAGCATTGCATTCTGTGCCTCCTTGGTCGCTCGCAATAACTCATCGACCTTGAGGTGCAAGATGTCGGTATCGCGGTTTTGCGTGTTTTGAATCAGGAACACCATCAGGAAGGTAATGATCGTCGTTGATGTATTGATGATCAGTTGCCATGTGTCATTGAAGTCGAAAAGAGGTCCGCTGAGGGCCCAGAGCGCCAACAACACGATGGCCCCCAGAAACGTCTTGGGGCTCCCCGCCCAAAGGGCCAGTTTTTGAGCGATTTTTGCGAAGGTCATTGCTGTGTTCCTTATGGATGCACCTGTCTGGTGTGACAGCAATGAAACGGCGAAAATTCTGCTTACATCTTCAGGCGCCGCTGTTCGGCAAGTTTTTCGTGCAGCCTGAAAATCATCGCAACCAATTGCCGTGTTGGCGGGTCACTCCTTAAAGCCCTCAGCTTCGGAGTCCACCATGAACCTTGCACACACTGTTTGCCTTGCCTGCTGTTTGTTTGCCCTGCAAGGCTGCTTCGACAACTCGGGTAACGAAACCAAGGACAACACCGATGGCACCAAGTCCTCGGTGCAGATGAAAGAGTCGGGAACGGAAAACAAATAGTCGTCTAGCTCAACCCTGTGGGAGCGAGCTTGCTCGTGATGGCGTCGGCTCAGCGATATCACGGGTGCCTGACATACCGCTATCGCGAGCAAGCGCGCTCCCACAGTTGGTGGTGGCGTCTCAGCGCCCTTGTTGCAACACCTTCAGCGCTGCCGAAGCCAGGAAGCCGGAACGGCTCTTCTCTTCAGGATGGTGCAACACGTATTCATCAATACGATTGAGCAGATAGCCGGGCAACGTGATGTTGAGTTTCTGCGCCTTGCCCAGGTACTTGGTCACATCGATGTCCACCAGCGCCCAGGTGCAGCCGGCATAGGCCGGATTGGCGGCGTGCAAGGTGACGGTGTTGGCCGACGGAATCGGCGAGCCGTCCTCAGCCAGAATCTCGAAATGTCCCTCGATGGCCTCACGCGCCATCGCCATGGCCTCGTCCAGGTCATCGCCTGCGGAAAAGCATCCGGGAATATCCGGTACTTCAACACCCCAGGCGTGCTTGTCATCGCCCATGGAAATCGCAATCGGGTAAAGCATATTCATCGTCCTCCGGGAACGTCGCGCAACGGGCTGGCTGAAGCAGCGCCTGTTGCAAAATACTGATGGCCGTTTTCTTGAGCAGGTCCTTCTTCGTATGAGGAACCGTGACCAATCCCGGCTTGGTCGGGTGCTTGAAGTGATGGTGGCTGCCCCGAACCCGCACCAGATACCAACCGTCTGCAATGATCTGGCTTATCAAAAATCGGCTATTCACAACACCTCCGTGTGGTGTGCTTGGTGGGTACTATACCTACTGAAAATGAATGATCAACACTATAACCACCGAAGGTGACCTCGGCAGGTATGCGCAGTCATCGCAACGAAGTCTAGAAGCGGCGTCGCACAAGGGCGGCAGAGGGGTAGGGTGGGTTTATTTCGGGATGTGAAGCCGGACGAAAATGCTTGTGTGGCGAGGGAGTCCCCGCCGCGTCTTCGACGCTGCGCTGTCGCGCAGGGAACAGGTCTTGTGGCGAGGGGATAGCGGTCCAACTGAGTCACATTGCAGCTTGTTTAAAAGTACTTTAAAAACATGGGGTTGTAATTTGTTCCATGAGAGCTCCCGCTGGGCGTGAAGCAGCCTCGAGTTTTAGCTGTTGCAGAAAAAAAGCACAAAAAAACCGGCCAGGTTGGACCGGTTTTTTCGATCTTGAGATGCTGCTGCAGATTGGTGTGGAGTCGCTATGTATTACGCAACGTCCGACAGTAGGCTCTCGTAAGGAATTCGCAATCCGTCGTGCAGGCGTTTAATCATCGCCAGACTCAGCTTGCGTTTGCGGTTCAGCACTTCAGATACACGTCCGCTCGAACCAAGGAACGGTTCCAAGTCACGCGGAGTCAAGCCTTGTTGATCCATTCGGAATTTAATTGCCTCAATTGGATCGGAGGGTGGCATCGGGTAGTGCTCGTCCTCGTATTTTTCGATTAACAAGGCAAGGATTTCCAGTTCATCGCCTTCAGCCGAACCGACTTCCGCACCCCAGAGTTGTTCGATGCGAGTAAACGCTGCATTCAAGTCATCCTGGTTGCGAATGGGTTTGATGTTCATCATACGGTCTCCGCGTTGATTTGGTCGTACTGGGCGTGGGTGCCGACGAATCGTACAAAACCAAGCTGTCTCTGATAATCGATTGCCAGAATTACTCGGTATTTGTTACCGCCGATGTTGAATACAACCCTGGCGCTTTTGAGAATACTGGCCGTTCTGAGTTCAGCCTTAATCTCTTGAGGCGTTCGATAGGTCGCTTTCTCCATGTGTCGATACCATTCAACCAATGGCGTCTGGGAATCGGCATAAGCGGGATTGCTTTCCCAAAATTCCCGCAAGGTACCTCTCGCGATAATCCGCACCTATTTTCTCCCGTTTTGGGAGGAGTCTAGTCTGACTGGGCCGGCGTTGCAATTGGGGTACTTTGCGAAACTGCAATCGCTATGACTGCTGCACAAACGTCAGCCGTACCGCAAAACCAATCAGAAGACTGCCAAACAACCACTGCTGCACGCGCTGGGCCGAAGGCGAACGCTGAAGCCAGCGACCGAGTGCGACACCCGCCAATGCATAGGCGCTATCGAACAGCAGGCCGACGCCGACCAGCATCACGCCCAGGGTCGCGAATTGCCCCAGCACCGGCCCGCCTTGTGGATCGATGAATTGCGGCAGCAGCACTGAGCAAAACAGCAAGGCCTTGGGATTGAGCAGATTGGTCAGCAGCCCACGCCGAATCGCCTGGTGCCAACGCCGCTTTCCGGCCTCGACAGCGGCGTTTTCAAAACTCGGCAATAAGGTGGTCCGCAGGCATTGAAAACCGACCCATAACAAGTAGGCAGCCCCGGCCAGGCGCACCACATCGAATGTCCATGGTGCTGTCTTGAACAAGGCCGAAAGCCCCAACGCCGCCAATGCAACATGACACCCCCGAGCAATCCCCAGGCCCACCGCCGTCGCCAGTGCCGCGCTCCTGCCCTGACGGGCACCGGTTTGCAGCAGCAGAATCATGTCCGGCCCGGGCAACAGATACGCCACCGTCAACGCCATCAAAAATAACCCGAGCTCTGCCATGCCACACCCCTTCATCAACGATTAGCAAGTGCCCAGTCTATGGCTGATAGGCGGGGCAGGTGGTTGCGAAGTCAGCTTCTAAAGCTTCACGAATTGGCATAACCTGCCACGTATCTGCATCATCCAATCGGAAAATGCCAACTTATGAAACTGGACGCCTTCGACCGTAAAATCCTCGTCGCGCTGCAACGCGACGGCCGCCTGAGCAACGTGCAATTGGCCGAAGAAATCGGCCTGTCCCCCTCACCCTGCTTGCGCCGCGTGCGGATGCTTGAAGAAGCCGGTGTCATTCGCGGTTATCAAGCCGTCCTGGACCGCGACGAAGTGGGCCTCGGGCTGACGATCTTCGTCGGCGTCAAGGTCGAACGGCACAACGACGAGCGAGCCGAAGCATTTCGCCAGGCAGTGACGGCATTGCCCGAAGTGATCTCGGCGTTCCTGGTATCGGGCGAGTCGGATTTTCTACTGCAAGTCGTGGTGCCGGACCTGCGAGCTTATGACCGTTTTGTCACGGGGCATTTGTTGAAATTGCCCGGGATCAGCGATATCCGGAGTAACTTTGCGATTAATACGGTGAAGACGCCGGGGGCGTTGCCGTTGGGGCATTTGCCGGGGAGCTGAGCAATGGACGACATAGATTAGATACAAAAAGCCCCGCCGCGAAAAACGCCGGGGCTTTTTGTTTTGCCGTTAGGTGGGAATCTTGCGGGCTCCCACTCTCAAACGGACTAAAGCTGAAGCTTGGTTCGGTAAGCGCGGAAATAGGATGGAATTACGTATCGCATAGTTTCACTCCTTGACTTGAGAAACCGCCGCCATCCTTTCCTAGATTCGGGTGGCGGCCGTACGTGGGCTAGGAACCGGGAATCAAGGCACCCGGCACACCCGAGGGTGTCCCACGCAAAGCCGCCATAAAACATCATCGCAAACACAAAAAGCGCCTGCAATTTTATGGGCGCTGTGCGCCTTGAATTCAACGAGTTCCTAGGCCCGGTCGCAGCGACGTCTGGAGAGTAGCCATCGAAGGACAAGGGCAACAAGGCGAAAACTCGCCGAAAAGCAACGTAAGCGCATCCCCTACGCAACTCTCTGATCTTGCCTACAAACGAAGCGGGAGTTACCCGCTATCCACAGTAGGGTAGATAGGAAATAGTGCCCCGCAGAACGGATTGCACGATGAGTGATAAGCGATTGACGTCCGACATATTTTGCCGGCTTCGCGAAAGGTGGAATTGGCGGGGAGGGCTGGTTAAAACCGAAAGGATGACCATGTCCGCATTGACTTTTTTAGTCGGTGCTACTCACACGTCGGCGACGTCAAGCGCACGTGATAAATCTTTTTTTTTGGTATCGCGGTGTAATACCATGAACAATAAGCAGCACAGCACGCTCAGAGCCATATTTTCCAGGCCGACGCTTTCAACGCTGGAGTGGGCTCGTATTGAGTCACTGTTTGGCGCAGCGGGTGCCAAGACCATTGAAGGCAGTGGGTCGCGTGTACGTTTTGAATTGAATGGCGTGGTCGCAACGTTCCACCGGCCCCACCCAGACAAAGAAGCAAAGCCCTACCAGGTACGTGATGCTCGGGCTTTCCTTGAACAAGCAGGAGTTACGCCGTGAACGTTATGAATTATCAAGGTTACGCCGCCCGAATCGACTACAGCGATGAAGACGGTCTGTTTGTCGGCCACATCGCTGGTATTAAGGATGTCGTCGGGTTTCACGGCGAATCTGTCAGCGAGCTTCGAGCCGCGTTTGAAGAGGCGGTTAATGATTATCTGGAGACCTGTGCCAAGCTGGGGCGAGCACCGCAGAAGCCCTATTCTGGCAATCTCAGCCTACGGCTAGCCCCCGCACTCCATGCAACGGTCGCCGTGAAAGCTCAGCTCGCCCACAAGAGTATCAACCAGTGGGTGGCCGATGTTCTTGATCGTGAAGTGCATGCTTGAAGACAGACTGCGACAGGAAGTCAGATTTCATTTGCCTCCGTTAAACACCGTTTGCCGATAGTCCACGGTCCACAACTGATCAAGCCGCGTCATGTTCTCCGAGTCCTCATCTCCCTTCGTATTCCCCTGTCTGGATTGGTCGGCTCGTTGTCCGCCTCGCCATGCCCGCGTCGTGTGTGGATGCTCGAAGAGGCCGAGAGGGAGCGATATCCGGAGCAACTTTGCGATTAATACGGTGAAGACGCCGGGGGCGTTGCCGTTGGGGCATTTGCCAAGTGCTTGAGTGGATACTCACGGGCGGCGCGACACAGGAACACCCCCGTTGACATAGGACGTCAGCAGAACGCTACCCTTTCCTTGGGCATCAGACCTCTTGTGTAGAGTGATGTTGTCGTGCTATCACAGAAAAACGCCCAGCGCCCAGTTAACTTCTCAATAGGGGGAAGGGCCTTGGATGGAACTCTGCATGGATCGGCTGTGCCAACACGCAATGGACCGTAAAAAATCAAACATATCCCGTTCGTTCAGATCGGGTGGTTTTGTCATGCCTGAAATTTAATGAATGACACTTTACTTGCCCATTTTCCAGACGAAATCTCCGCTCAAGCTTTACTGGCCACAGCCGAAAGATACCGCCGAGATTCATGTTTCAGTTTTTTAAACAAACGCCGATTTTACGAGACCTCCTCTACCATCCTTAAAGCAAGGAAGAAAAATGGCAGTTATTAATGGAACAGCTGGCGCAGATGCACTAATTGGCACTGCAGGGGATGATGAGATCAACGCTCTGGGCGGGAATGATGTCATCAAGGGTACTGCTGGCGCAGACAAAATTGATGGCGGTGCTGGTTCAGATACTGTTGACTATTCGGCATCTACTGAAGGTATCAGTATAGATTTGCGCCAGAGCACTGGACTTGTTGGACGGGGTGGCGACGCAGAGGGGGATACGCTCATTGGTATCGAAACCGTCATAGGTTCTGCCTTCAACGACGTGCTCTCCGCTGGCCCGTACACCATAGCCACAGCGGTACGGCTGGAAGGCGGGGCTGGCGACGATATCTACAACATCAACATGGGGCAGACCCCCACCATCGTCGAACAGGCCGGTGGCGGCGACGATGAAGTYCGCGTGTCGGTGCTCAATGCCAGCGGCACGGTCCTGGCGGCCAACGTCGAGCGCCTGACCTACGTCGGCACTGGTGCATTCACCGGTTATGGCAACGACAGCGACAACATCATTACCGGTGGTTCGGGTAACGACACCCTGTTCGGTGGCGCGGGCGCGGATCAGTTCATCGGCGGTGNTCACCGGTTATGGCAACGACAGCGACAACRTCATTACCGGYGGTTCGGGTAACGACACCCTGTTCGGTGGCGCGGGCGCGGATCAGTTCATCGGCGGTGCCGGCCATGACATCGCGGGTTATACCGACAGCAAAGAAGCGGTAACCATCAACCTCAAGACGGGCGTGCATAGCGGAATTGCGGCAGGCGACWCCTACACCGACATCGAGGCGATCAGAGGATCGAATTTCAACGACACATTCGTTGGCGATGGTAGCGGTATCGATTTCGACGGCGGTGCCGGGGTCGACACGGTCGACTACTCGGGCTCGACTGCCGGGGTAAACGTCAATGTCCGTCTCGGGACGGGAACCGCAGGAACGGGCGGAGATGCCGAAGGCACTATTTTAACGGCTGTCGAAACCGTCATAGGCTCTGGATCAGTTCATCGGCGGTGTTGGCCATGACATCGCGGGTTATACCGACAGCAAAGAAGCGGTAACCATCAACCTCAAGACCGGCGTGTACAGCGGAATYGCGGCAGGYGACACCTACACCGACATCGAGGCGATCAGAGGATCGAATTTCAACGACACRTTCGTTGGCGATGGTAGCGGTATCGATTTCGACGGCGGTGCCGGGGTCGACACGGTCGACTACTCGGGCTCGACTGCCGGGGTAAACGTCAATGTCCGTCTCGGGACGGGAACCGCAGGAACGGGCGGAGATGCCGAAGGCACTATTTTAACGGCTGTCGAAACCGTCATAGGCTCTGCCTTCAACGACGTGCTCTCCGCCGGTCCGTACAGCATCGTCACAGGGGTACGGCTGGAAGGGGGCGCCGGCGATGACATCTACAACATCGGCATGGGGTACACCCCCACCATCATCGAACAGGCCGGTGGCGGCGACGATGAAGTTCGCGTGTCGGTGCTCAATGCCAGCGGCACGGTCCTGGCGGCCAACGTCGAGCGCCTGACCTACGTCGGCACTGGTGCATTCATCGGTTACGGCAACGACAGCGACAACGTCATTACCGGCGGTTCGGGTAACGACACCCTGTTCGGTGGCGCGGGCGCGGATCAGTTCATCGGCGGTGCCGGCCATGACATCGCGGGTTATACCGACAGCAARGAAGCGTTGACCATCAACCTCAAGACGGGCGTGCATTCCGGGATCGCGGCAGGTGATACCTATACCGCTATCGAGGCGATCAGAGGATCGACTTTCAACGACACGTTCGTTGGCGATGGTAGCGGTATCGATTTCGACGGCGGTGCCGGGGTCGACACGGTCGACTACTCGGGCTCGACTGCCGGGGTAAA
>NZ_LMDO01000014.1:63593-180794 GCF_001425105.1 Pseudomonas sp. Root401
ATGACGTGCTCTCCGCCGGTCCGTACAGCATCGTCACAGGGGTACGGCTGGAAGGGGGCGCCGGCGATGACATCTACAACATCGGCATGGGGTACACCCCCACCATCATCGAACAGGCCGGTGGCGGCGACGATGAAGTCCGCGTGTCGGTGCTCAATGCCAACGGCACGGTCCTGGCGGCCAACGTCGAGCGCCTGACCTACGTCGGCACTGGTGCATTCACCGGTTATGGCAACGACAGCGACAACATCATTACCGGTGGTTNNGGTTATGGCAACGACAGCGACAACATCATTACCGGTGGTTCGGGTAACGACACCCTGTTCGGTGGCGCGGGCGCGGATCAGTTCATCGGCGGTGTTGGCCATGACATCGCGGGTTATACCGACAGCAAAGAAGCGGTAACCATCAACCTCAAGACCGGCGTGTACAGCGGAATYGCGGCAGGYGACACCTACACCGACATCGAGGCGATCAGAGGATCGAATTTCAACGACACGTTCGTTGGCGATGGTAGCGGTATCGATTTCGACGGCGGTGCCGGGGTCGACACGGTCGACTACTCGGGCTCGACTGCCGGGGTAAAYGTCAATGTCCGTCTCGGGACGGGAACCGCAGGAACGGGCGGAGATGCCGAAGGCACYATTTTAACGGCTRTCGAAACYGTCATAGGCTCCGCCTTCAAYGACGTGCTCTCCGCCGGTCCGTACAGCATCGTCACAGGGGTACGGCTGGAACGGCACGGTCCTGGCGGCCAACGTCGAGCGCCTGACCTACGTCGGCACTGGTGCATTCACCGGTTATGGCAACGACAGCGACAACATCATTACCGGTGGTTCGGGTAACGACACCCTGTTCGGTGGCGCGGGCGCGGATCAGTTCATCGGCGGTGTTGGCYATGACATMGCGGGTTATACCGACAGCAAAGAAGCCATGACCATTAACCTTAAGACGGGTGTGTATTCCGGGATCGCGGCAGGTGACACCTACACCGACATCGAGGCGATCAGAGGATCGACTTTCAACGACACSTTCGTTGGCGATGGTAGCGGTATCGATTTCGACGGCGGTGCCGGGGTCGACACGGTCGACTACTCGGGCTCGACTGCCGGGGTAAATGTCAATGTCCGTCTCGGGACGGGAACCGCAGGAACGGGCGGAGATGCCGAAGGCACCATTTTAACGGCTRTCGAAACYGTCATAGGCTCCGCCTTCAAYGACGTGCTCTCCGCCGGTCCGTACAGCATCGTCACAGGGGTACGGCTGGAAGGGGGCGCCGGCGATGACATCTACAACATCGGCATGGGGTACACCCCCACCATCATCGAACAGGCCGGTGGCGGCGACGATGAAGTTCGCGTGTCGGTGCTCAATGCCARCGGCACGGTCCTGGCGGCCAACGTCGAGCGCCTGACCTACGTCGGCACTGGTGCATTCAYCGGTTATGGCAACGACAGCGACAACATCATTACYGGTGGTTCGGGTAACGACACMCTGTTCGGTGGCGCGGGCGCGGATCAGTTCATCGGCGGTGTTGGCTATGACATAGCGGGTTATAYCGACAGCAAAGAAGCCATGACCATTAACCTTAAGACGGGTGTGTATTCCGGGATCGCGGCAGGCGACACCTACACCGGGATCGAGGTGATCAGGGGGTCGAATTTCAACGACATTTTCTATGGCGGTAGTTCGTCCATGATGCAGGATGGCGCAGGTGGCGTGGATCTAGTCACTTATGAACAGTCTGACAGCGCGGTGACGATCGACCTGACCAACGGCTCTAACACAGGGGAGACTGCTGGTCATACCTACGCCAACATTGAAATGTTCCAAGGCAGCAATTTTAGCGACACGCTATCGGGCTCTGGTCTGAAGGACATCTTCCTGGGTGGAACCGGGGCAGATGTCATCGATGGGCGCGCAGGTTTAGACAGTGCTTTTTACATTACAAGCACAACAGGCGTTTCGATCAACTTGCAGACTCAAATCAATCAAGGTGGCGATGCCGAAGGTGATGTATTGCTCAACATCGAACACGTGTTGGGCAGTCACTTCAACGATGTCCTGGTTGGAAACACAGGTGTCAATTATCTGGAGGGCGGATGGGGCAACGACGTCATCGACGGCGGGGACGGCAATGATTACCTCTACGGTGGGCTGACTTCGTCGATAGGGTCTTTCAAAGTCGCTAGTTCGGCGAATGGGCCGCAGGCAGACATCCTGTATGGCGGCAACGGTAACGACACCATCGTCACGGCGGCCAGCGACGAGGGTACTCAAGCCTACGGTGAGGCCGGAGGTGACGTTATCACTGTGGCACATGGCACGGCGGATGGTGGGGAAGGCAACGACTTGTTGACCGGTACTGGCATGTACTTTTCACTGTTGGGAGGCCAGGGGGATGACAGGCTGATATTGCAGGCCGACGGTTTTGCCAACGGTGGTGAGGGTGACGATATCTACACCGTCAATACTCCAACGTTAGTGACGATCCAGGACGATGGCATCAGCAGTGGCGACACATTGGTTCTGTCATACATCAGCAGTTCCGAACTGTTGGCTGATCGCATCGGCGATGACCTTTATCTGCACCGATCAAGCTTTGACCCAGGGCAGGCACCGCAGGAAGGTGTGCGCCTCAAGGATTGGTATGCAGGTTACGACACCATCGACCAGATCCAGACAGCCGATATGCAGCTCATCACGCTGTCGGGCGTCAACCAGTTTGCCAATGATCTGTTTTCCTGAACAGCAGATAGCGTGCTTGCCTAGCAATCAACGACACAAGTAGGCAACCAAGATACAAAAAGCCCCGCTGCGAAAAACACCGGGGCTTTTTGTTTTTTTGTTAGGTGGGAATCTTGCGGCTCCTATTCTCAAACGGACGGCCTATCTATTGCTTCTCGGCTTTTTTTCCAACTTCAACTTCCGATCTAGGCGTAATGACTTTCACAACGTCATCAATCACCGCCTTGCTCATCTCCAACAAAAAGTGCGCAGCCCAGGCGTATCGGTCGGTGCTCTTTTCAAACGCCGCGTCTTCGGCAAGCCGGTGAGCGAGATGCAAAAGATCCGACGCCCGTTCCAATGCCTCTTGGATGGGTACGCCGCCGTTGACACGGAACAGTGCTCGATCAGCGGAATAGTTGAAGGGGGTGTAGCCGATGGTTTTTAGCTCAGTGTTTTCGTTCATGGCCTGCCCCCGTCGATCGAGAAACAGTAGGTTCGAGGCCTGAGCTTTGGCTGGTTTGAATGTGATTTGATTTGCTGCGAGGTACGCATTGTCTAGCTCCCGTGAAGCGCGGTTGCTTGACTCACGGGTTTCCAAGCCCGATCGCTGATTTGCAGCGACGTCTAGAAGGGTAACCACGGAAGACAAACCCAACAAGTCGGCACACCGCCTAAAAAAGCGTAGTTAGCGTGCTCCTTACGCAACGCTCGGAATTTCCCTACAAATATTCGTGAGAGCCAGAGGCTACTTTATGTGACGATGTTCAACGAGACACTGATCGTCGTTGCCTTCGTCCGTATGGGTAACGATCAACGTTCTAAGTTTGGATCAAGTAAAACAGGTCGATGTCGGTATGACGCCAGAAGAAATTGCTATCGAGCAAGCCGCCTTTGAATTCGCTAGAGTGAATCGAGCTTCCTTGGCTCGGCATATTGCGGACACCGCTGTGTACCTCAGTGAGGAGGTACCATTCACGGTGTTCATGGCGGGGTCGCCTGGGGCTGGCAAGACGGAAATAGCCAAGGCTATGGCTGACGATTTGGACGAGAGAAATCTGAGCCTTTACTCCAAACGTGTTCTTCGTATCGATCCTGATGATTTTCGAAGTCTGATTCCCGGCTACGACGGACGCAATTCATACCTTTTTCAGCGTGCGGTTACGAAGATTCTGGAAAAGGTGTTGGACCGCGCGTTCAAGAAGCGGCTTTCGTTCATTCTGGATGGGACGATGGCCAACCTTGGGGTAGCGAAGCGGAATATCGACCGCGTCTTGGGAAGTGGCAGGAAAGCCCAGATTATGTATGTCTACCAGAGACCAGAACTCGCCTGGCAGTTCGTGCAGGCTCGGGAAGTTACAGAGGGCAGGAACATTCCGCTGCAGGAGTTCGCCAGACAGTTTGTTGCCGCACGGCGTAATGTCATTGAGTTGAAGTGCATCTACGGTAGCCAGATCCACATCGATTTGCTTATCAAGGACTTTGATGGCGACGACGCTCAACAGGTTGAGCTTGATGTGGCTGGGGATACGATTGACGCTCTGATTCCCCAGATCTATGATCAGGCTCAGCTCGTTGAGCTGTTAGCAGAGGTTTGAAATCAATGAGTACAGATAAGATCAAGAAAACCAGCGCTTTGACTGAGTTTTTCACTAACACTCCCGCCGAGACTAGAAAAGAAATCTTGATGGGCATCATTGGCAAAGCTAACGCCTCGCAACGTGATGTTGTGCAGAAAGCAGAGGCTATCAAAGCTGCGCGGGCCTCTGCTCAGGCACACTGAGATGTTGCCGTCAAATCAGCCCAAGGTTCATTAGGCTCTGTTCAAAGTCTCGTCGAACTCGTGGTTTCCTTGCGCGAGCTGATGGGCGAAACGCTGTCGCTATATCCGCGTTACGTTGCTGCCGTTCAGCATCGGTGCTGCGTTCGCCCTGACTCTGTTCGCCGTCGTCGCTTTTGTCGCAAGGCATGTTTGATTCTTTGCCACTCATCTCAAATCATCGGTGCCCTACCCCCTACGTGTTCAGCGCCATCGCTTCTACTTTGCTGTAAGCGGATCCAAGAGGCTTGATCACCTGCCTAGCACTTCTCCTATGGCGAAGGTCTGATGAAGTTATCTCCATGAGCGCTCATTCATGCTCACTCTTCTTCAAAGCGCCTGCTGCACAACGCCTCGCAATAGCCCTCAGCATGCGCCGACGGATAAGCCCGCTGACCGGGCGAATCAAATACCAATACGACGTAAAACTTCGCAACGCATCAGCGTCGAGGCAATGCACCCGCGTTTGCGTGGTGACCCTCGTCAAGCCCGGTCGCAGCAACTGGCAGCTGAAACTGATGACCAGCTTCACATTCCCCGGCTCATTGAATAGCTCGAACGCTTCGTCATCCGCGACAACGACTTGGCCGTAGTCGGCTTTCCACAGTTTGCCGGCGAGCCCGTAGGCGACCTCTACGTCGCCGTTGCGCTGAAGCAACGTGAAATTATCCATGCCAAATGAAGCGCGTTGATCAGTGCCTGGATGCGGAGATCGACCCAGCAGGCGCATGGGGAGTTCGCGAAGCTTGATTGCATACCGAAAAAACGGTCGTCTTCGGGACGGTGGGCGAGGATCGCCGCCATGGCATGGGAAGGATCTACGGGGATGTCCACCGTATGCAATTCACTGAACTGATACGTAGGCAGATATGAGTCAATCAGGTGCATCCTTGCTCTCCTTCATAGGTCCTCGGTGTGAACCTCAGGGGCGCAACTCCCACAAACTCCAGACCAAAAAAAACCGGCCACCAAGAGCCGGTTTTTTAATCCCTCGCCAAAAAAACATACGACGCGGGAGCAGAATTCGATTGGAGCGGGTGAAGGGAATCGAACCCTCGTTATCAGCTTGGGAAGCTGGAGTAATGCCATTATACGACACCCGCTCAGAGCGGCTGACTTTGTACCAGATGTGGGCACGGATTTGAAGTTTTTCTTCACGCAACGTGCGGTCAGTCGTCTACGCGAGCCTCAAAACAGAGCGGTCGTTGGCGGGCAAGCCCCGTTGCTGAAGGCGCAGGGCGGGGTTTGCTCGCCAGGACTCGGTTTCAGATAGCCAGTGCATGGTAGCCCTGCACGTAGCTATAGCGCGGTCGGCTCTCGTGGTGTTCCGGTGTGAGGAAACCCAGCAAGGCGTTACGGCTGTCGCGGCAGGCGGCTTTGTGTTCCATGTCCAGGAAGTGCCCGGTGGCTTGCAGCGTGCTGAAGCTGCTGTGCTGCACGTGATCGGCAAAGAGCTTGGCGTCGTCGGCCGCGGTGTATTCGTCCCATTCGCCGTTCAGGAACAACACCGGCACGTTGATTTTTTTCGCGGCGTTGACGTAGCACAGCTGGTCGCTGTGGAGCACATCGCTGATGTGGAAGTGCATCTGCCCGTATTCATGCTCGGCCAGGCTGCTGACATGGCGATAGTTGAAACGCTTGAACAGCGGCGGCAAATGCTTGCCGATGGTGCTGTTGACCAAGTGCCCGACACGGTCGCCGTCCAGGCTGCCGAGGTAATCCACACCGCGTTCCAGGTAGTCGCGCATCGGCGCATTGAGCACCGGCGAGAACGAACTGATCACCGCTTTTTCGATGCGCCGTGGCCGTTGCGCCAAGGCGGTCAGCGTAGCGGCGCCGCCCCAGGAAAACGACAGCACATGCTCGGCGGCGAAGTGGTCGATCAGTTCCAGGAGAATCTGGCCCTCGATCTCTTTCGTCAGCATTTGCTCATGTCGATTGTGAGCTTTTGACTTGCCCGCGTAGGGTTGGTCGTACAGCACAACGTTGAATTGCGGGTAGAGGTTTTTGGCGGTCTGTGCAAACGACGCGGTGGTGGCCATTGAGCCGTTGACCAGAATGATGGTCTTTTGTGCGGCGTCTGCGCGATAGAACTCCGTGTAAACCCGATACTGACCCTGTATATCCAGCACAGCGATTTCTGGCCTCATGTCATAAGACTCCTGGCAAGCGGGTATGCGCGCAATGAGATTGCACGGGCAATGTGACAGGTAGGCATACGCCTGGAAGATAAGGCCCATGTCGATCCAAAAAAATGGTCGACGGGTGTTGTTATAGGCGGGCAGTTCGCCGGCGGGACAAGGCGGAACCTGAGGGTTCCAGCCGGCAAAAGGTTTCTTGGAAGTATGTTGTGACTCATCGGTCACATTTCGGCCGACGGTTTGATTCAAGCAGGGGGGCGACCGTTGCGCAAGTACCTATCGGAAAATTGTTCGACACTTCTGCCCAGCGGTAGCAGGTTCAGATGAGATGGACTTCTTCAAGGCTCAAGGCGCGGTACTGGCCCGGCTCGAGATGGGCGTCCAACGTCAGTGGGCCCATGCGCTCGCGGTGCAGGCTCAGCACCTTGTTGTTGAAGTGGCCGAACATGCGCTTGACCTGGTGATAGCGCCCTTCAACGATGCTCAAACGCGCCGATCTGGGCCCCAGCAGCGTCAGCTCTGCTGGTTGGGTGGTGAGGTCTTCGAAGGCAAAGTACAGGCCCCGGGCGAAGGTGTCGGCGTATTCGGCGGTGATGATTTGCTCGGTTTCGACGTAGTAGACCTTGGGCAGTTTGGTCTGCGGTTGGGTCAGGCGCCGCGACCAGGCGCCGTCATTGGTGATCAGCATCAGCCCGGTGGTGTTGAAATCCAGGCGCCCGGCGATGTGCAGATCGTCCTTGTCCGGTTCGTCCAGCCAGTCGAGGACGGTGGGGTGTTGCGGGTCGCGAGTCGCACTGACACAGCCGGGCGGCTTGTGCAGCATGAAGTAGCGCGCCGGTCGGCCCGTTTGCAGCACTTCGTCGTCGACTTCTACACGGCTGAATTCACGGACCTGTGCATGGGGATCGCTGACGGTCTGGCCATCGATCCGCACCCGGCGTTCCACCAGTAGCAGGCGCACTTGTTGGCGATTGAATCGCGGCAGATTACTGAGGAAACGGTCGACGCGCATGGGCAGTTCAGGCGAGGCAGCGGAGGGCGGGCATCTTACGCGATCGGCTGGGCCTTGGCGCGCAACTGGGCTTCGACCTGGGCGCAGCGTGGGCACAGGCAGGACTGATCGCGCAGCTCGGCTGGCAATGCCTCGAGCACGGCCGGGTCGATGCTCACGCCGTAACACCAGCAGGCCCGGTCGGCGGTTCGTGGGTCGGCCAGGGTGCAGTCGTTGGCACCGCCGCAGGCCGGGCAAAGGTCGGGTTTATTCATAACTGGAGTGAGGCATTTCCACGCAGGTTCGGTTGCACCCGGTCTGTCGGGCGCGTTGCAGCGCATGATCGGTCCGCGACAGCAGGCTGTGCAAGGTGTCTTCGTCCTGCAAGGTGGTGAGGCCGAGGCTGACGGTGACCAGCAATTGTTTTCCACTGCAGAAATAGCGCTGCTTTTCGATGTGCTGACGAATTTTCTCAGCGATTTTCAGACCGGTCTGTCCGTCGGTGTCCTTGAGCAGGACGGCAAAGGCTTCAGTGCTCCAACGACACACGATGTCCGAATGCCGCAGGCTTTGCGTCAGGTCGCGGGCGAACCCGGTCAGCAGTTGTTCGGTGGCGATATGACCATGGGTGCTGTCCAGCCGCTTGAACTCGTCCAGTTCCACCAGTACCGCAGTCAAGGGTTTGGGCTCGCGCTGGGCTTCATGCAGGGCTTGCACGGCCAGCAGGTCGAAGCCACGGCGATTCGGCAGTTCGGTCAGGCTGTCGAGGGTGGCCTGGGCGTCGATGCGTTGTTGGTAGCTGTTGATCAACCGATAAAGGATTGCCAGGACCGCCAGCGTCACGAGCATGCCGATCAGCAGGTTCAGATACAGCGTCTTGAGGATGTTATCGCGTACCGAGGCATGGGCTGCGTAGTAGCCCAGCAACGCAATGATCAGGAAACCTGTACCGAGCAGCGCCACCACGGCCAGGAGCGGCTTGCGCTGGGAATACAACGGCGAACGGAGCGACATGGCGATTCCCTTGGCGCAGACCCAATGAAGTCAGTTTAGTGGCCTTGTGGGAAAAGACATTCGGATTTGCAGGTTTGTGGGACGGTGATGAGGGAACAAGTGCCCTCACCACCGGTTCAGCCTTATTCCAGGCTACGCAGATAAGCCCGCCATCCCCCCAGGTGACTGATGTCCCGCGCGCCTTCCAGGCCATACGACTCGCAGATGAATCCGCTTTCCCAGCGACCATCGGCCAGTTGCACCTTACCCAGCCCCAATGGTGCGGGGATGCCGGTCAGGAATGAACCCAGTTCGCTGCTCGGCAGTTCCCAGACCTCCACCTCGATCGCCACGCCGCCCTCGCTGACCCGAAGCATGCCGGGGCGCAGGGGCGGGCCACCGGCCAAGGCGTAGAGGCGGTAATCCGCTGAGCTTTGGGTGGCCTCGATCAGACGCGCACCGCGTTGCTTGAGTTGCCAGTTCAGCGCCAACCCATCCAGGTGTGCGCCACACACCACCAGCCGCGCCCGGTCGTGGCGCGCCGGGTTGGCGGGCGCTGGCAAGGCCTTGTCCTGTTGACGCTGCAGGGCATCGGCCACGCTCAAGAGGTATTGGTCGGTGAAGGCTCGACCGAACAACGTCACGCCCCAGGGCAAGCCGTTGGCCATGAACGCACTGGGTACGGCGACGGCGGCGTAGTCCAGCAGGTTCATGAAATTGGTGTAGTAACCCAGCTCCGAATTGCGCAGCACCGGTTCGGCGGCCAGTTCGGCGAGGGTCACCGGGCGGCCGATGGTCGGGGTGAGGACGCAATCGAGCGCGTCCATGGCCCGGTCGCACTGGGCCTTGAGGGCTTGCAAACGGTAGCGGGCGCGGAAGGTTTGTACGCCATCCACCGTAGGCGCTTTCGCCAGGACGGCGCGGATGACCGGCAGTACGGCCTCCGGCTCACGTTCCATCAAGGCGCCGGCAACACTGTAGCGTTCGGCCACCCAGGGGCCTTCATACAGCAGCCGCGCCGCTTCCAGGAACGGCGACAAGTCCAGTTCCACGGCTTCACCGCCCAGGCGTTCGAGCCGCTCGATGGCTTCCTGAAACAGTTGCGGACCTTCCTGGCAGCCGAAAAATTCCAAGTCCTGTTGGCGCGGCACACCGAAGCGAAAGCGCCGGGGCGCGCCGAACGCGGCGCCATCGTTCCACTGCGGGTTGTGGCGGCTGTAGTCGTCACGAGGGTCTGGACGGGCCGTCAGCGCCAAGAGCTGGCTGGCTTCCTTGGCCGTCGCCGTGAAGGTGGTGACGCAGTCCAGGGTGCGACAGGCCGGAACCACGCCCGCCGTGGAGATCAACCCCAGGGTGGCTTTCAATCCCACCAGGTTGTTCAACGCTGCAGGCACCCGGCCGGAGCCGGCGGTGTCGGTGCCCAAGGCAAAACTCGCCACGCCCAGGGCCACGGCCAGCGACGAGCCGGCGCTCGAACCGCCTGCCGGATAGTCGGGCAATACGCTGTTGCGGCAGGCGCCGTAGGGTGAGCGGGTGCCATTGAGCCCGGTGGCGAATTGGTCGAGGTTGGTCTTGCCCAGGGGGATCGCGCCCAGTGCCAGCAACTGCTCGACAATGGTCGCCGAACGGTCTGGCACGTAGGCAAACGCCGGGCAGGCGGCGGTGGTCGGAATGCCGGCCAGGTCGATGTTGTCCTTGATGGCAAACGGCACGCCGTACAGCGGCAGGCTCTCCAGGTCGCGGCTTTCCAATGCGGTCAGGTAGGGTTCCAGTTCTTCGGCCGTCAGCAGGTGGATGAACAGGTGATAGTCCGGGTTCAGCGCCGCGGCTTTTTCCCGCAGGGCCAACAGCAATTGGCGTGGCGTCAGTTCGCCGCTGCGGTAGGTGTTGCGCAGGTCGTCCAAGCGAAGAGAGAGGTTCATGGGGTTAATCCTTTGATTGAGTTCAGTCACGGTCCAGCACCACGACGCGCTGTCCGGCGCGCACCGCAGAACCTGGCTGGACGCGCACCTCGCGCACCACGCCGGCTGAGGGTGCAAGCAGCGGGATTTCCATTTTCATCGACTCGAGAATAACCAGCACATCACCAGCGGCGACCCGTGCGCCTACGTCTACCTGCACCTGCCAGAGGTTGCCGGCGATGTGGCTGTCGATACTCAGTTGACCGTCAGTCAGCGGCGAATCTTCGCTCGGTGCGATGGCCGGTTCTTCACTGTCGAAGTGCGCCTGGCCACTGGCGATCCAACGCTCGCGCTCG
This sequence comes from Pseudomonas sp. Root401, assembly GCF_001425105.1. Lineage (NCBI taxonomy): Bacteria > Pseudomonadati > Pseudomonadota > Gammaproteobacteria > Pseudomonadales > Pseudomonadaceae > Pseudomonas > Pseudomonas sp. Root401. Next base: position 74,522 of record NZ_LMDO01000014.1, read on the forward strand.
GCGTCGAAGGCGCCTTGTTGCCGTTGGCGGAACGCGGCGATGCCGTCGGCTTCCTGCACCAGGAAACGCTGGTAGTCGGCGAGGTTGAGCTGGCTGTGCTCGATCTCCAGATCGAAGCGGCCCAGGGGGAAGTCCCGACGGATGCGCAGCAGTTCATCGGCGCTGACCGGATAGAAGCGGATCTGGTCGAAGAACCGCAGCAGCCAGGGCTTGCCGTCGAAGGCGGCGACGTCCCGATAACGGTTCCACATCTGCAACGTGCGCCCGACGAACTGATAGCCGCCAGGCCCTTCCATGCCGTACACGCACATATAGGCGCCGCCGATGCCCACCGAGTTTTCCGCGGTCCAGGTGCGGGCCGGGTTGTATTTGGTGGTCACCAGTCGATGGCGCGGGTCGAGCGGCGTGGCGACCGGCGCGCCGAGGTAGACGTCCCCCAGGCCCATCACCAGGTAACTGGCGTCGAACACCGTGCGTTGCACCTCATCAAGGTTGGGCAGGTCGTTGATGCGCCGGATGAACTCCAGGTTGCTCGGGCACCAGGGCGCGTCCTTGCGCACCGTGGTCATGTATTTCTCGATGGCCAACTGACAGGCCGGATCATCCCAGGACAGCGGCAGGTGAACGATGCGCGATGGCACTTGCAGGTCCTGCGCGGCGCACACGGCGTCCCATTCACCGGCGACGATATCCAGCAGATCGGCCAGGGGTATTTGTTCGGGTTGATAGTGCACTTGCAGCGAGCGAATGCCCGGCGTCAGGTCGATCACGCCGGGCAGGTGTTTGTGTTCCAACGCCTGCATCAAGGCATGGGCGCGAAAGCGCAGCACCAGGTCCAGTTCGGGGGCGCCGATTTCCAGCAGCAGGTGGGTGTCGCCGGCCAGGCGCGCGACCAGCCGGGTGTCGTCCTGGCCGATATCCAACACCACAGGCGACACCATCCCCTGTGGGAGCGAGCTTGCTCGCGATAGCGGCGGGACATCCAGAATCGATGTGACTGACAGATCGCTATCGCGAGCAAGCTCGCTCCCACATTGATCCCATTTCAAGGCGAGAGATCGGGCGGTCGATATATCCACCGGCACAAACCGCACCTTGTCCCCCGCCTTGAGTTGCCCCAACTGCCACAGGTCCGCTTCGATCACCGTCACCGGGCAGACGAAACCGCCCAGGCTCGGGCCGTCGGGGCCGAGGATGACGGGCATGTCGCCGGTGAAGTCCACGGCGCCGATGGCGTAGGGGTTGTCATGGATGTTGGAAGGATGCAGCCCGGCCTCGCCACCGTCGGCGCGGACCCATTCGGGTTTCGGCCCGATCAGGCGCACGCCGGTGCGGCTGGAGTTGAAGTGCACTTCCCAGGCCGTGTCGAAGAACGTCTGGATGTAGCGCTCGGTGAAATATTCGGGGGCGCCGTGGGGACCGTAGATCACGCGGATCTGCCGCACGCTTGGCAGTTCCAGGATCGGCGCGCTCGTTGGCGGCAGCATCGCGTGCTCATCCAGCGGTGCCAGGTGCAACACGTCACCGGTACACAACGCCCGTCCGCCATGGCCGCCGAACTGGCCGAGGGTGAAGGTGCTTTTACTGCCCAGATAATCCGGCACTTGCACGCCGCCTTGCAGGCACAGGTAGCTGCGCGCCCCGGCGCCAGAGATGTGGCCGATGGCGAGGGTGGCGCCGGCAGCAATCGACAACGGCGTGTTCATCGGCACCGCTTCGCCGTCGAGCGTGAGGGCAATCACCGCACCGGTCACCGCCACCCGGGCAGCGCAGTTGAAGCGCAGCAGCGGCCCGTTCATGGTGATTTCCAATGCCGCCGCACCTTCTTCGTTGCCCAGCAGGCGATTGCCCAGGCGCAGCGAACGGCTGTCCATCGGCCCCGACGGCGGCACACCCACGGCCCAATAACCGAGGCGGCCGGGATAGTCCTGGACGCTGGTCTGGGTGCCAGGGCTGAGCACTTCAACGGTGTTGGCGCGATAGACCAACGCTTCTAGGCAGCGGGTCCAGGGCTGGCCGTTGGCAAACGGTGTGTCGAGGAGAATCTGTTGCAGGTATTGGCGGTTGGTCTCGACGCCGTACAACAGGCTTTCGTCCAGCGCTTGATGCAAGCCCAGGCGCGCCTGCTCGCGGGTTGGCGCCCAGCGGATGACCTTGGCGATCATCGGGTCGAAGTAGGGCGGGATCTGGCAACCGGCCTCGACCCAGGTGTCGATGCGCAACTGTTTGCCATCGACCTGCGGGAATTTCACCGCAGTCAGCAGCCCCGGGCTTGGCTGGAAATCCCGGCCTGGATCCTCGGCATACAAACGTGCCTGGATCGCGTGGCCCTCGGCCTTCAAGCCCTGGCGCAACTCGCTCAGCGGCGGCAGATCACCGGCCGCCAGTTGCACCATCCAGCGCACCAGGTCCACGCCCCACACCTGCTCGGTGACGCCGTGCTCCACTTGCAGGCGGGTGTTCACTTCCAGGAAATAGAAGCGCCCCGCGTCGCTGTCGAACACGAACTCCACGGTGCCGGCGCTGCGGTAGTTCACGGCCTGGGCCAGTTGGATCGCCGCTGCGCAGAGTTCATCGGCCATGCCCTCGGGCAGGTTCGGCGCTGGCGTTTCCTCGAGGACTTTCTGGTTGCGCCGTTGCACCGAGCAGTCGCGCACGCCCAAGGCAATCACCTGGCCCAGGCCGTCGCCGAATACCTGCACTTCCAGATGCCGCGCGCGTTCGATGTACTTTTCGAGGAACACCCCGGCGTCGCTGAAGTTGTTCTGGCCCAGGCGCTTGACCGCTTCGAAGGATTCGCTCAGGTCGGCGGCGCTGCGACACACACGCATGCCGATGCCGCCACCGCCCGCGGTACTTTTGAGCATCACCGGATAGCCGAGCTGAGTGCCCGCCAATAGCGCGGCGTCGAGGCTATCGAGCAGTTCGGTGCCTTCGAGCAGTGGCACACCGTGCCGGCGCGCCAGGTCGCGGGCGGTGTGCTTGAGACCGAACACGCGCAGTTGCTCTGGTGTCGGACCGATGAAGGCGATGCCAGCGGCCTCGCACGCTTGCGCGAAGGCGGCGTTTTCCGAGAGAAAGCCGTAGCCGGGATGGATCGCGGTCGCGCCGCTGCTTTTGGCAATCGCCAAAAGCTTGTCCACCGCCAGGTAAGTACCGGCCGCCGCGCCTTCGCCCAGGCAGTGGGCTTCATCGGCCTGGAGGATATGCAAGCTGGCGGCGTCGGCTTGGGAATACACCGCGACGCCTTCGACCTTCAGCTCACGCAAGGTCCGCAGGATGCGGCAGGCGATAGCGCCCCGGTTGGCGATCAGGATTTTTTCGAACATGACATTGCCCCCTCAGGCATGCGTGCTGCCTGAACTGGGATGCGGGCCGTCCCGCAGTTTTCGATGGCTTACGGGGTCGTCCCCGTGAGCGAAACCAAAGCCCAGATTCCCCTCTGTGGGAGCGAGCTTGCTCGCTCCCACAGGAGATCAGGGTGTTATTTGATGCACTGCCCCGACCGGCTCTGGCACAACACAAACAACCAGCGGCGCAGGCGGGTGAGTTTCAGTTCCATATCAAGAGCTCCGCTGGCGTGGGGTTGTAGGCGTTGCACGGGTTGTTCAGTTGCGGGCAGTTGGAGATCAACACGATCACGTCCATCTCGGCCCGCAGGTCGACGTATTTCCCTGGTGCCGAGATCCCGTCTTCGAAGGTCAGGCCGCCATCGGCGGTGACCGGCACGTTCATGAAGAAGTTGATGTTCGGCCCGATGTCGCCCTTGCCCAGCCGACCGTCGTGGGCGCAGGCCCGCAGGTAGTTGTCGCGGCAGCTGTGCATGTAGCGTTTTTCCAGGGCGTAGCGCACGGTGTTGCTCTCCTGGGCGCAGGCACCGCCGAGGGTGTCGTGGCGCCCGCAAGTGTCTTCGACGATGGTCAGCATCGGGTGGCCGAGGTTGGAATACAGCACGCTGCCGGTGCTCAGGTAGACGCTGTTCTGCCGGCGCAGGGTGCGTTGCACGTCGTAGCGTTCCTTGGGGTTGGCCAGGCTGTAGAACAACGTGTCGACCGCCTGGTTGCCTTCCAGGTCGAGGATGCGCAGGGTCTGGCCGGCCTTGACCTCTGTCAGCCACGGTTCCCCGGCGGGAATCGTGGCGCGGTAGACGGCGGTATCGGCTTGCTTGGGTGCGGTGGCGATGGCGAGTGACATGGCGACGATCCTCAGGCGAACAGGCGGTCGGTGTTGATGAAGCCGCGCTGGTTTTCCGGGCGCGAATGGCGACAGTGCTCGGCGACGCTGGCGTCAGCGTTCATCCAACTGAGCTTGAGCGGTTGCGGGGCGTATTGCGGGTTCGGGTCCATCGGGTGCTGCAGCGCGGTCAGCACCACCAGGGTGTCCATCGGCGCGTACAGCTCGATGTAGTCGCCGGCCCGGGAGTTGCCTTCAACGAAGTGAAAACCTCCGCCCTCATCGACATCGACCCGGCTGAACAGGTTGAGGGTCATCAGCAGGTCGGACAGGCCCAGGCCCCATTTGCCCAGCTCCACCAGCAGGTTGTCGGTGCCGTTGCGAAAGAAGCCGTTGCGCAATTCCTGGTAACGGCCCTGACCGTATTTTTCAGCGACTTCCTCAGCGCAGAGCACGCCGCCGAGGCTGTCGCTCCAGCCGCAGGTATCGGCGGTGATGGCCGCCAGCACCCGGCCCATGTCGGAGTAGAGGCAATGGCCGGCGGTGAGCTTGGCGGTGTGTTGGCATTTGAGGCTGTCGGGCAGGTTCAGACGTTCGGTTTTTTCGTTGGCGTTGAGCAGCGTCAGGCTCACGTTGGCCCCGCCGCGCAGGTCGGTCAGGCGCAGCAGTTGGCCGCGCTTGAGCACGAAGGAACGGTGGCCGCCGCCGGGCAGCAGTTCTTCGGCGAAGGGTGTAAACAATTGGGTCGAGTCGGTCATGGGAAAACTCCTTTCAAGCGATACGCAACGTGCCGGCCAGTTCGGCGGGCAGGGCGTCGACGGCGGCACGGGCGGTGCGGCGGTCGCTGTTCAATGGAATGTCGTAGGTGATGCGGGCGCCATAGGCGCCGGGGGCGTGCGGGTCGCTGCGGACCTTGTCGAACACCAGCAGGCGTGTGCCGAGGCTGAAACCTTCGGACAGGTCATGGGTGACCATGAACACCGTCAGCCGGGTTTCGCGCCACAGCTCAAGCAACAGGGCGTGCATGTCTTTGCGAATACCCGGGTCGAGGGCGCCGAAGGGCTCGTCCAGCAGCAGGACACGCGGCTTCATGATCAGTGCCTGGGCGATCGCCAGCCGCTGTTGCATGCCCCCGGACAGTTGCGCCGGGTATTTATCCAGCGCATGGCCGAGGCCGACCTTGTCCAGCAGTTGCGCGGCGTCTTCGCGGGCCTTGCGCTTGGCGCTGCCAAACAGGCGGCCCAGCAGTGGCGAGCGCGGCAACTCCAGGCCCAGGGCCACGTTGTCCAGCACGCTCAGGTGCGGGAACACCGAATAGCGCTGGAACACCACGCCCCGGCTGGCATCCGGCTCGCCGGCCAAGGGTTCGCCATCCAGGAGAATCTGTCCGCGGCTGGCGCGTTCCTGGCCCAGCAGCAGGCGCAGGAAGGTCGACTTGCCACAACCCGAGGCGCCCACCAACGTGCAGAACTCACCCTCGGAGACGCTCAGGTTCAAACGCTCCAGTACCACCTGGTCGGCATACTGTTGCCAGACGTTGTTCACCGTAATGAAGCTCATGCCTTCGCCCCCTCGTACCAGGGGAACGCTTGCCGGGTCAGGCGCTTGAGGCCCCAATCCATCAGCCAGGCGAGCAGGGTGATCCACACCACGTATGGCAAGATCACGTCCATCGCCAGGTAACGACGCACCAGGAAAATCCGATAGCCCAGCCCATCGGTGGAGGCGATGGCTTCAGCGGCGATCAGGAACAGCCAGGCCGAACCGAGCATCAGCCGCAGGGAAATCAACAGGCGCGGCAGCAGTTGCGGCAGCACCACCCGCAGCAGCAGGGTCCAGGTCGAGGCGCCGAGGGTCTGCGCCTTGATCAGCAGCTCGGGCGGAATTTCCCGGGCGCGCTGTTCCAGGTCGCGCGCCAGGCACGGTGTGATGCCAATCACGATCAGCATCACTTTCGACAGTTCGCCCAGGCCGAAGACGATGAACAGGATCGGCAGGATGGCCAGCGGCGGCACCATCGATACCACGGTGAGCAACGGTGATAACGGTGCGCCAAACAGTGGCAGCGTACCGGCGGCTATGCCCAGGCATAACCCGGCCAGGGCGCTGATGCCCAGGCCGATGGCCAACCGACGCAGGCTCGACGCGGTGTCTTGCCAGAGCAGGTATTCGCCGCTGCGGGCATCGGCGGTGAAGGCCAGGCGTTTCACCGCATCGGCCATCTGCACGGCGCTGGGCAGGAGCTTGTCGTTGGGGTTGTCCGTCAACCGTTCGGCCGAGCCCATGAAGTAGGCGAACAACACCAGCGCGAATGGCAGGATCACCAGCAACAAGCGGCTGGGACGATCCGGGTAGCGGTTGATCAGGCGCATGCCAGGTCCTCCGGTTTACAGCTTGGCGTCGGCGGCCAGCTGTACGTAGGTCGGGTCAAAGCGCAGCTTGAGGTTGGCCTTGTCGCCGCGGGTCACGCCATTGGCGAACGTCATGCCGACCGCGTCGGTGCTCTTGGCGCCTTCGCCCAGCAAGCCGTGCTGGAACGAAAACTCGGCCACCTTGCCCATGGTCGCGGGCAGTTGTTCGCTGGTGGCGAAGCCCAGGGCTTCCTTGGGCGTGGCGAACAGCTTGGTGGTGTCCAGTTGCGCCTGGAAGCCGGCCAGGTCGGTGCCCGAGGCTTTCGCCATGTGTTCCAGCGCCGTCTTGCTCGCGGCGTTTTTTGCGTTCATCAGCGCCACCACTTCGAACCAGGCGCCGGTCAACGCTTTGCCCAGGGCGGGGTTGTCCTGGAGGGTCTGGGTGTTGACCACCATCATGTCCATGATCTCGCCGGGAACCTGGCTGGAGTTGAACACTTCGCTCACGCCTGGCTGGGCCTTGATGTCCGACAGCATCGGGTTCCAGGTGGTGACGGCCTTGACCTGGTCGGTGTTGAAGGCGGCAGAGATGTCGGCGTCGGAGGTGTTGACGACTTTCAAGTCTTTCTCGGCGAGACCAACCGAATCCAGGGCACGGGCCAGCAGGTAATGGGACACCGACAGTTCCACCAGATTGACGTCCATGCCCTTGAGGTCGGCGACTTTCTTGCCTTCGCCCTTGAGGACGATGCCGTCGTTGCCGTTGGAGAAGTCGCTGACGATCAGCGCGGTGCTGTCCACGCCACCGGCGGCGGGAATGGTCAGGGCGTCCATGTTGGTCATGGTGCAGCCGTCGAACTGACCGGCGGTGTACTGGTTGATGGATTCGACGTAATCGTTGAGCTGCACGACATCGATCTTGATGCCGTATTTTTTCGCCCATTTATCGACGATGCCTTGGCTACCGGCGTATTCCCAGGGCATCCAACCGGCGTAAATGGTCCAGCAGACGCTGAAGCGGTCTTTTTGGGCGGCGGCGGATGAGACGCTCGCGAGGGCCGAGAGGGCGGCGAGGAGCAGGGCGGACAGACGAAGCTTGAGCATGGTAATTCTCCAGTTGATCAAGGGCGGACAGGAGCAACGCGGCACCGCGAACGGTGGCTTGTCTCCCGGGCTTTTGTCCCGCCGTGTAACCTCAACTGGAGGTCGCCAACTCTCGGACCAGCCACTCGCCAGAAGCGAGCCGGAACCCTAGTCAGCCATTGCAAATTGTGGTGCCGCGAACCTGTGATGACTCCTGCACGGAGTTTGTTAAAGCGAGAGCCGTGCCAACTGGGGTCAAGGCCCGGCCCAGAGAGGGCGGGTGCCGCAAATCGGTGGCTGGGGACTGGCGGGGTGCGCAATTGTGGTGCCGCTGCGCACCGGCATGAGGCAAAGAGCTACATGTTTCAACTTATTGCTGGAGCGCACCAGATCTCGATTTCGCTGTCAGATTAATCGTCAGTCACCCAATAGATGACTGCCGCCCATCAGCGTCGCTGATGTGGCCCATTCGCGGTCCAGGAGGCCGCCATGTATCGACGACTGCTGCTCATTGCTTTTCTCGGTTTGACTCTTTCGGCATGCGTGCCTTATTACGACGGAGACTCGAGCTACTATCGTTCCGAGGTCTACACCTCACCGGCGCCGGTCTATTACAGTGGTGGCGGGAGTTATTATTCGGCTCCGCGTGGCTATTACGCCCCGCGGTATTACCAACCGGCGCCGCGCTATTACTCGGCACCGCGTTACTACCAACAAGGCCCACGCTACTACTCGCCACCGCGAGCGGCGTATCGGTCTTATCCGAATCGGGGTGGCTGGGACGGCCATAGCCGGGGCGGCTGGAATGATGACCGACGTGGTCGAGGCGGGCGTGATCATCGTGGACGCGGTGATTATGATCGTGGACGCGGCGATCACGATGGACGACGCAACCACCGCTGATCCCAGGGCAGAAAAAGGCGGCGCATCAAGCGCCGCTTTTTTATGTCTGCAATAACCCCGATGGGATAAGGCTTGTGGGAGCAAAGCTTGCTCGCGATGACAGGGGATCAGTCAGCCTCTCTGTGACTGGCATACCGCTATCGCGAGCAAGCTTTGCTCCCACAGATGTCACTCTCACAGAATGTCACATCTCACAGATGTCACTCTCACAGGGTATCACTCAGGTTCTTTATTCGTTGGACAAGTCCGCCAACGGATGCCGCCCCTCCCACGCCTTGTGAAAGTGCGCCTCGACCGCCGCTTCGGGCACATGGTTGATGTCCGGCCAGTGCCAACGGGGCTTGTGGTCCTTGTCGATCAGCCGCGCGCGCACGCCTTCGCTGAATTCCGGATGGCGGCAGCAGTTGAGGCTCAAGGTGTATTCCATCCGGAACACGCCGGCCAAGGACAAATGCCGGGCACGGGCGATCTGTTCCCAGACCAGATAAGCGGTCAAGGGCGAACCTTCGGTCATGGTCTTGGCGGCGCGGGCGATCAGCGGGTCCGAGTGGTCCACCAGCAGGCTGAGGGCTTTCCAGGCACATCGCACATCGCTGACATCCAGCCATTCATCGATTTTCTGCCGACGTGGCAGCCATTGGGCTTCGGGCATTTGGCCGACCGCTTCCTGTTGCAGGGCCTTGAGCAGGCTGTTGAGCTGCATCTCGGTCTGTTCCTGCCAATTGAGTTGCAGCAGGCCTTCGATCAGGTCGTCCTGTTGTTCATCCAGCAAAAAACGGTCGGCCAGGCCCAGGTCGATGGCGTCCCGGGCATTCATGTGGGCGCCGGTCAGGCCGAGAAACAGGCCGAGCTTGCCGGGCAGGCGCGACAGGAACCAACTGGCGCCGACGTCCGGGTACAGGCCGATGCTGATCTCCGGCATTGCCAGGCGACTGCTTGGTGTGACGATGCGGGTACTGGCGCCTTGCAGCAGCCCCATGCCGCCGCCCAGTACATAACCATGGCCCCAACACAGCAGGGGTTTGGGGTAGGTGTGCAGGTTGAAGTCCAAGCGGTATTCCGCCGCGAAGAATTGTGCAGCCAGCGGCGGCACTTCGCCGGGATGGGCACGGCAGGCTTCCACCAGGCTGCGCACTTCACCGCCGGCGCAAAATGCCTTGGCGCCATTGCCGCGCAATAACACACAAACGACCTGCGGCTCCCGGGCCCAGGCATCGAGACGTTCACGCAAGGCGTTGATCATCGGCAGGGACAAGGCGTTCAGGGATTTTTCGGCGTCCAGGGTGGCGATGCCGATACGGGCACCGTCTATGCCGGTGAGCTCTTCGAAGTGCAGATTCATCGTGACCTCGATCAGAAATTTGAATAATCAGTATGACCGCTACGCAGGAAAGTGCTGGTTCTGCGTCAGATCAATTGACAAGCCATGTCGGCTTTCCTAGGGTGCGCCCATTGTTTTTACCGGATGCAACCATGACTGCCGACGACCGTATCAAACTCGAACCGAGCTGGAAGCAGGCACTGCGTGCCGAGTTCGACCAGCCCTACATGGCAGAGTTGCGCGAATTCCTGCGTCAGGAATACGCCGCCGGCAAGGAGATTTATCCACCGGCACCGCTGATTTTCAATGCCCTCAATTCCACGCCGCTGGATAAGGTCAAGGTGGTGATCCTCGGCCAGGACCCGTACCACGGCCCGGGCCAGGCCCATGGCTTGTGCTTCTCGGTACAGCCGGGTGTGCCAGCGCCGCCGTCGCTGGTAAACATCTTCAAGGAATTGAAGCGCGACCTGAACATCGACATCCCGAATCACGGTTACCTGCAAAGCTGGGCCGAGCAGGGCGTGTTGCTGCTCAACACCACCATGACCGTGGAGCGTGCCAACGCCAACGCCCACGCAGGCAAGGGCTGGCAGCATTTCACCGACCGGGTCATCGAAGTGGTCAGCGAACACCAGCCGAACCTGGTCTTCCTGCTATGGGGCGCCCATGCCCAGGGCAAGCAGAAGCTGATCGACGCCACCAAGCATTTGGTGTTGACCTCGGTCCACCCGTCGCCGTTGTCGGCTTATCGGGGTTTTCTGGGGTGCGGGCATTTCAGTCGGGCCAACAAGTTCCTCGAGCAACATGGCGAGGCGCCCATTGATTGGCGATTGCCGCCGGTTTGATGCGCTAATCGGACGGCCCCTTCGCGAGCAGGCTCGCTCCCACATAAGGTCACACACCTCTTGTGGGAGCGAGCCTGCTCGCGATGAAGGCAACTCGGTCTACAAGTCCGAATCTGGCCTGCGCATCCAATACCTGAACAACGGCTCCGCCAGAAACAGCACGAACAACAACCGCATCACCTGCAACGCCGTCACCAAGGGCACCGACAGTTGCAACGTCTCGGCCGTCAGGCTCATTTCCGCGATGCCGCCGGGCATCATGCCCAGGGTCAGTGAACGCAGGTCCAGCTGGGTCAGGGTGCTCAGGCCCAAGGCCGCCAGGGTGGCGATCAGCATCGTCAACACCGTGCCGATCAGGGTACGCCCCATGAACGATGGCGCCCGGCGAAAGAACTGCCGGTTGAAATGACAACCCAATCCGCTGCCGATCAACCATTGACCGACCTGGCTGGCGCCATTGGGCAGGCCGATGTGCAGGTCCCAACCGACGCTCACCGCCGCACTGACCAGCAATGGCCCGAACAACCAGGGATTGGGTTGGCGCAAGCGCTCCCAGACCCAAGCGAGCAGGGCGCCCGCCGGGAACAGCATCGCCAGCCACAGCCAGTCCACTGTCGTGGCGTGTTGCAGCGGTGCGCCTTCGCCCAACAGGTACTTGAAGGCCGCCGGCACGCACAGCACCACCACCAGCACCCGCAGGCTCTGGCCCGCCGCAACACGACTGAGGTCCGCGCCGTTGCGGGCGCCGAGGTTGACCATTTCGCCGGAACCGCCCGGCATGCTCGAGAAGAAAGCCGTAGCGCGGTCCTCGCCGGTGCGACGCATCAGCCAGACACTCACCACGCTGGACACGCTGGTGATCAGCGCGCCGAAGAAGATCAGGCCGAAGTGGCCCAGGACCTGCTCCATCACCACCGGGGTGAAGTGCAGGCCGATGCCGATGCCCACCACCCATTGGCCGCATTTACGGCCGCCGGGGATTTCCATCAACTGCCACGGCGTAAGACAGCGCACCAGGATGATCGCCAGCAACGAGCCGACCATCCAGGGCAAGGGCCAGCCGATCAGGCTGGCCAGGTAACCGCCGGCCAGGCCGACCAGCGGTGTTCCCCACCATTGTCTGAATATCGCCTCAGACATTGGCCAGGGCGCGACGTTGTGCGGCGCGGCGACGCCAGATCCGTACCAGTGGCATGAACAGCATGATCGCTGTCAGGATCCAGCAGCCGAAGGTGATCGGGCTCGACCAGAGGATTTCCAGCGCACCGTTGGAAATCGACAGCGCACGCCGCAGGTTCTGCTCCATCAGGCCACCGAGGATGAAGCCCAGCAGCACCGGCGACAGCGGGAAATCCAACTTGCGCAGGATGTAACCGAAGATGCCGATACCGATCATCAGGAACAGGTCGAACGTGGTGGCATGCACCGCATAGACACCGATCCCGGTGATGATCGCGATGACCGGCACCAGCGCCCAGTTCGGCACGGCCAGGATCCGGGTGAAGATGCGGATCATCGGGATGTTGAGGATCACCAGCATGACGTTGGCGACGAACAACGACGCGATCAGGCCCCAGACGATGTCCGGTTGTTGCTGGAACAGCAGGGGGCCAGGAGTGATGTTGTACAGCGACAGCGCGCCGATCATCACTGCGGTGGTGCCCGAGCCGGGAACGCCGAGGGTCAGCATCGGCACCAACGCGCCGCAGGCTGCGCCGCCGATAGCGGTTTCCGGCGCCGCGAGGCCACGCTTGTCGCCTTGGCCGAACGTGCCACTGGTGCCAGCGATGCGTTTTTCAGTCATGTAGGCCACGGCACTGGCCAGGGTCGCGCCCGCGCCAGGCAATACGCCCATGATGAAACCCAGTACGCCGCAGCGGATGTTCACCCAGAACACCGATGCCGCTTCCTTGAAGTTGAACATCATCCGCCCGGTAGCTTTCACTGCCTCCTGGCCGCGATGGGTTTTTTCCAGCAGCAACAGGATTTCGCTGATAGAGAACAGGCCCAGCACCAGCACGACGAACTGGATGCCGTCGGTCAGATGGATGTTGTCACCGGTGAAGCGATAGACGCCGCTGTTGGCATCGATCCCGACGCAAGACAGGAACAGGCCGATCAGCGCCGCGATAAACGTCTTGAGCGGCCGGTCGCCGGCCATGCCGCCGAGGCAGACAATGGCGAACACCATCAGGACGAAATATTCCGCCGGCCCGAAGGCAATCGCCCATTTGGCCAGCAAGGGCGCGAACAACACCATGCCGCAGGTGGCGATGAACGCGCCGATGAACGAACTCCACGCCGACAGCGACAACGCCACGCCGGCCAGGCCTTGGCGGGCCATCGGGTAGCCGTCGAGGGTGGTCATCACGGTGGAGGCTTCACCCGGGATGTTGAGCAGGATCGAGCTGATGCGTCCGCCGTATTCGCAACCCAGGTACACCGCCGCCAGCAGGATCAGCGCCGATTCCGGCGGCAGCCCCAGGGCAAAGGCAATCGGGATCAGCAGCGCCACGCCGTTGATCGGGCCCAGGCCCGGCAGCAGGCCGACCACGGTGCCGATCAGGGTGCCGGTCAGTGCCGTGACAAGGTTGTAGGGGGTCAGTGCAACGCCAAAACCCTGGCCGAGATAATTCAGGGTATCCATATCAATTCTCCAGGACGTCGAGCAGGCCCAGGGGCAGCGGCACGTCCATCAGCTTGTCGAACAACAGATAAAGACCGATGGCCATCAGGCTGATGATCACCACGCTCGGCACCCAGCGACCGCCATACAGGCGCGCCATCGGCACGCCGATCAGGATGCTGGCAAGGATGAAGCCCAGGGGTTCGAAGGTCCCGGCGAAGACCAGCAGCAGCACCACGCAGATACCGATTTTCTGCAAGGTCTCGCGGTCCAGGTGCGGGTCTTCGTCGCTGTGCACGACGGGCGTGGGCCGAAACAGCATGTACAGCAGCGCCAGGCCCATCAGCCCCAGGATCAGCAGGGGAAAGGCGCGAGGGCCGACCGGTTCGTAGGAAAAGGCGGCCTGATAGGGCCAGGCCATCAGCGCCAGGCCGATACAGACCAGCAGCAGCACTGCGGCAAAAATACGTTGGATGGTGAGCATGACTAACTCCTGGGCGACGCCGGCAGTGCCGGCGCCGCCGCGAGAACAGAGACGGTTACTGGATCAGGCCGAACTCTTTGGCCAGCACCTTGTAATCAGCCACTTGTTTCTTCACATAGGCATCCAGTTCCGGGCCGGTCATGGCAAACGGGAACAGCTCGCGCTGGTCGCGCAGCTTGGCGAACTCTTCGGAAGCCAGCAGTTTGTCGAAAGCGTCTTTCCACCAGGCGTAGTCTTCATCGCTGACCTTCGGCCCGAGGTAGAAGCCACGGACCACTGGCCAGAGGATGTCGTAGCCTTGTTCGCGAGCGGTCGGGATGTCTTTCATTTCCGGCTCGTCCAGGCGTTTATCGGAGAACACCGCCAACAGACGCATGTCACCACTCTGGATGTGCGGCATGGAGTCGGAAATGTCCGTACTGCCGACCTGAATATGACCGCCGAGCAAGGCAGTGGCGATTTCACCGCCGCCTTCGAGTGCCACGTAGCGCAGTTTGCGCGGGTCGATGCCGGCAGCCTTGGCGATCAGGGCGGTTTGCATCCAGTCCTGGCTGCCGACGGTGCCGCCGGAGCCGATCACCACCGAGCCTGGATCTTTCTTCAGGGCCTGTACCAGGTCGTCGAGGTTCTTGTAGGGCGAATCGCTCTTCACCGCGATGGCGCCGTAGCTGGTACCAACGGCCGCGAGCCAGCGCACGGCGTTTTCATCGAAACGACCGAACTTGCCTTGCGCCAGGTTCAACAGCGAACCGCTGGACCAGGCGACCAGCGTACCGCCGTCGGCTGGACGTTGGGCGACCACTGCGTTGTAGGCCACCGCGCCGACACCGCCGGGCATGTAGGTCACCCGCATGGGTTTGGTCAGCAGTTTCTGGTTCACCAGCGCGCTTTGCGCCAGTTTGCACGTCAGGTCGAAACCGCCGCCCGGTGCCGCCGGAGCGATGCATTCGGGGCGTTTGGGCTCTTTGGATGGATCAGCGGCGAGCAACTGCCCGGCGAACATGAGGCATCCGGCGGCCAGGGCTACTTTACGCAGTGATAGGTTCATTATTGTCTCCACAGGAGTTGTTGTTGTGTGTTGCCAATTGGGTGCTGCCGGATCCTCGCGGACCCGGCAGCCTTCGGTTACCAGAGCGCGACGCTATAGCTGACCAGCAGACGCATTTCATCGGCATCGCGGGCTGAATAATTGGAACGATAGGTCGCGTTGCGCAGGCGTACGGCAACGTCCTTGAACGTGCCGCTTTGCACCACGTACTTGATCTCGCTGTTGCGTTCCCATTCCTTGCCGCTGTCGCCATTGCGCAGCGAGATGTTGTCGCCGCTCACGTAGCGACTCATGAAGCTCAGCCCCGGGATCCCCAGCTTGCCGAAGTCATAGTCGTAGCGCGCCTGCCAGGAACGCTCGTCGGCTTCGGCGAAATCGTTGATCTGCACGAAGTTCACCAGGTACGGGTCACTGCCATCGACATAAGGGAAGGCACTGTCACCGGACATGTGCTGGTAACCGGCGCTGATCTTGTGGCCGCTCAAAGCGTAGCTCACCAAGCCATTGAGGGACTTGTTGTCGATCTGGCCGCCGCGGGCCGCGCCCTGGTCATCACTGATCGCCAGGCGCAGGTCGGTGCTGAACGTACCGGGGCCGATGGCATGGGAGGAGACCAGACCGAGGAAGTGCTGGTTGTAGACTTCGCTGAGCTGGGCGAAGTGATAACGGCCGGTGATCTTGTCGGTGAACTTGTAGTCAAGGCCGCCAAAATTGAAGTGTTCGCCGGCCACGCTGCCGGTGAAGCGGCCGTTCTTGTTGTTGAGGGCGATGTCCTCGTAGTTGGTGTCGTTGCGATCCTTGGCGTTGTTCAAGCGACCGCCGGTGAAGGTCAGGTTCTTGATTTCGTTGGAGGTCAACAAGCCGCCTTCGAAGGTCTGCGGCAGGATGCGCCCGTCGTTGGGCTTGAGGATCGGCAGTTCTGGAATCAGGCTGCCGATTTTCAGTTCGGTGGCGGAGATCTTCACCTTGCCGGTCAGGCCCAGCTTGGAGTATTCGTCAGCGGCGCGACCGTCATCGTGGGTGGGTAACAGGCCGGAGCCGGTACGGTCCGGGCTGGAGTCGAGCTTGACCCCGAGCATCCCCAATGCATCGATGCCAAATCCCACGGTGCCTTCGGTATAGCCCGATTGCAGGTTGAGCATGAACCCCTGGGCCCATTCGTCGCGTTTGGATTGCTGCGCGCTGGTGCCGTCGCGAAAGTCGCGGTTGAAATACATGTTGCGGGTTTCGAAGGTTGCCGTACTGTCTTCGATGAAGGCAGCCTGGCTCATCGGCGAAAATCCAGCGAGGGCGGCGGCACTGGCCAGGGCGGTCTGGTTGAAGCGGGAAAGGCGAGCAGGCGCTGGGGCCTGGGGCTGCATGGACAGCATGGTGGTACTCCGCTTTATTGTTCTTATTTGGCGAAAACGCTTCGAGGCGTTTTTCGTTCGCGATGTGCGTCGCGACGGCAGTCGAAACTGTCCGTGGGAGGACTCTAACGGCCCAACCTTTCGCTAACCTTTCAAAAGCTTTCAGCGTGTTTTTTGCCTTCACAGTGGCGGACGCGGCTGTAAA
Source organism: Pseudomonas sp. Root401 (assembly GCF_001425105.1). NCBI lineage: Bacteria > Pseudomonadati > Pseudomonadota > Gammaproteobacteria > Pseudomonadales > Pseudomonadaceae > Pseudomonas > Pseudomonas sp. Root401. Next base: position 90,910 of record NZ_LMDO01000014.1, read on the forward strand.
CTCCGCGTCAAAGAATGGCGTCGGCCATCCCTGAATCGAGGAATACCCCATGCGTGTCCTGCTCGTCGAAGACCATCTGCAGCTCGCCGAAAGCGTTGCCCAAGCGCTCAAGAGCACCGGTTTGACCGTGGACGTGTTGCACGACGGCGTCGCGGCCGACCTGGCCTTGAGCAGCGAGGAATACGCCGTGGCGGTCCTGGATGTCGGGCTGCCGCGCATGGACGGTTTCGAGGTGCTGGCGCGTCTGCGGGCCCGTGGCAAAACCTTGCCGGTGCTGATGCTGACCGCTCGCAGTGACGTCAAGGACCGCGTCCATGGCCTGAACCTCGGCGCCGACGATTACCTGGCCAAGCCATTCGAGCTCACTGAGCTGGAGGCCCGGGTCAAGGCCCTGTTGCGCCGTAGCGTGCTGGGCGGCGAACGCCAGCAACGTTGTGGCGGGCTGGTCTATGACCTGGACACCCGTCGCTTTACCCTCGACGATGAACTGTTGACCCTGACGTCCCGCGAGCAAGCCGTGCTGGAGGCGTTGATTGCCCGGCCGGGGCGGGTGATGAGCAAGGAGCAACTGGCGGCCCAAGTGTTCGGCCTGGACGAGGAGGCCAGCCCCGACGCCATCGAAATCTACGTCCATCGCTTGCGCAAGAAGCTCGATGGTCATGCGGTGGCGATCGTGACGTTCCGCGGCCTGGGCTACCTGCTGGAAAATCGTAATGCATAAGCCCGACAGCCTGCGCTGGCGGCTGCTTCGCAACCTCGCGCTGCTGCTGGTGGTATTGATGCTCGCCAGCGGCTTGAGCGCCTACTGGAACGGTCGCGAGGCTGCCGACACCGCCTACGACCGGACCCTGCTGGCCTCGGCCCGGACCATCGCCGCAGGCCTTTCGGCGCGTGACGGCAGCCTCAGCGCGGATGTGCCCTACGTGGCCCTGGATACTTTCGCCTACGACAGCGCCGGACGTATTTATTACCAGGTCAATGACATCGACAAGAAGCTGATTTCCGGCTACGAAAACCTCCCCGGTCCGCCGCCCGGCACGCCGCGCACGGACGATTACCCAGCCCTGGCGCGCTTCTATAACGCCCAGTACCAGGGCCAGAACGTGCGGGTGGTGAGCCTGCTCAAGGCCGTGAGCGAGCCGAACATGAACGGCATGGCGGAAATTCGTGTAGCGGAGACTGAAGAGGCGCGGGTCAGCATGGCCCGCGGGCTGATGGCCGACACGCTGTTGCGCCTGGGCATGCTGGCCGTGGGCGCGCTGCTGTTGGTGTGGTTTGCAGTCAGCGCGGCGTTGCGCCCGCTGGAGCGCTTGCGCACGGCGGTGGAGGAGCGCCAGTCGGACGATCTGCGGCCGTTGCCGCTGGTGGAAGTGCAGCACGAATTATGGCCGCTGGTGCGGGCCCTCAACCATTTCACCGAGCGTCTGCGCGGGCAATTCGAGCGTCAGGCGCAGTTCATCGCCGATGCCGCCCATGAACTGCGCACGCCCTTGGCCGCGCTCAAGGCGCGTCTTGAGCTGGGCTTGCGTGCCAGTGAACCGGCGACCTGGCGTGAAACCCTGGAAATCGCGGCCCAGGGCACTGACCGGCTAACCCACCTGGCTAACCAACTGCTGTCCTTGGCGCGTGTGGAAAACGGCGCCCGGGCCATTGCCGAGGGTGGCGCGCAGTTGCTTGATCTCAGTCAGTTGGCCCGTGAATTGGGCATGGCCATGGCCCCGCTGGCCCATGCCCGAGGGGTGGCGCTGGCCCTGGAAGCCGACGAGCCGGTGTGGCTGCGGGGCGAGCCGACCTTGTTGAACGAGTTGTTGAGCAACCTGGTGGACAACGCCCTGGCCCATACCCCATCGGGCGGTAATGTAATCCTGCGGGTTTCTGCGCCAGCCGTGCTGGAAGTCGAAGACGATGGCCCCGGCATTCCGCTGCACGAGCGGGACCGGGTGTTCGAGCGCTTCTATCGACGCAACCAGCAAGTGGCCGGTTCGGGGCTGGGATTGGCGATCGTCGGCGAAATCTGCCGTGCGCACCTGGCGCAGATCACCTTGCACGATGGGCAGGAACGCGGGTTGAAGGTGCGGGTGAGTTTTATCCCGGGCGCAGACTGATCCTGTGGGAGCAAGGCTGCACGCGATGATGGCGACACGGTCTTTATATAAAACGAGGCGCCTGTTTCACGAGCAAGCTTTGCTCCCACAAATCCTGTTGCCACAGGTCACAGATTCAGGCTTGACTACGAGTTCGTAGGTGTCCGACCTGCTTAATAGAACATCGACCGCGCTTCTTCGATATCCGCGCAGCGGGCTTTGTTCTCCGGGTCGATGCCCAGTTTTTTGAAGGCCGGAACGCCGAACACGTCAATCTTGCTCAGGGGATGGTCGGTGTCCTTGTAGCAGTACAGCGCTGCAACCTGCACCAGGTCGACATAATCGATTTGCTTGGAATCCCGAGTGAAATCCAGATACAGCCCCGGCAGCTTCACCAACCGCTCCGGAAACTCCCAGACGCTGAGCAGTTTGTCCCCCAGCACCGGGTGAATCGTTTCGATGACGTGGTTGAGGCTGACCGGGTCCGACAGCAATTCATTATTGTCTTGCGCATACGTCAGGATCGGCAACACGCCGATCTGGTGCACCAGTCCACCCAGCGCGGCCTGGTCGGGCTTGAGTTGGGTGTAGCCGCGACACAGCGCATAGCTGACGCCGGCGATCTCCAGGCTCTTACGCCAGACTTCGCGCATCTTCAGCTCCACCACTTCCGAGCGGGCATGGAAAATCTGCTCCATGACCAGGCCGATGGCCAGGTTGCTGCTGTAGTTGACGCCCAATCGAGTGATGGCCGTGTGCAGGTCGGTGACTTCCTGGGTGGCGCGCAGCAGTGGGCTGTTGACCACCTTTATCAGGCGTGCCGAGAGGGCCGTATCGCGGCCGATCACTTTGCTCAGGTTGCTGACGCTGATTTCCGGGTCTTCGGCGGCCCGGCGAATCTGCAGGGCCACTTCCGGTAATGTTGGCAGAACCAAGTCATCGTTATCGATGGCTTGCACCAAATCCCGTTGGACCTTATCCGCCAAATCGCTCATTTCGGTTCTCTAGGGTATTGCGGCAAATGCTGCGATCAGCGCTGGATTTCGCGGTCGCGATCCAGTTCGTAAGGCAGGTCCAACAGTTGAAGGCGTGGGCCTTCCAAGGTACCGAGGTGCAAATTGTTGTCTTCTGCTGCTTCGGCCTGCAATACCGCCAGCAGTTCAATGTTCCCCTCGCCGCGGGCGGCAATCACCACTTCGCCGATGGAACTGCCATGCGTGGGGGAGAACAGTGCTGTGCCGGGCTCCGGCAGTTCGCTGGCGTCCAACTGCAGGCGATACAGGTGTCGCTTGAGCTTGCCCAGGTATTGCATGCGAGCGACGATTTCCTGGCCGGTGTAGCAGCCTTTCTTGAAACTGACGCCGCCGACGGCTTGCAGGTTGAGCATCTGTGGGATGAACAGTTCGCGGGTGGCCGGCATGACCTGGCCGATCCCGGCGCGGATCTGGCCCAGCAGCCAGGGGTTCAGGTCCGTCTCGGCCAATTCCGCGCCCAGGCGGGTTCGCAGTGTCTGGGCCTGTTCGGCGGGTGCCCACAATTCGGCGCGACCGGGAGATACGCGGATGGCGATCAAGGCTTCATGGCGAGCCACGCTGTCGGTGTCGCTCGGCAGTTCGAGGCCCAGGCCGGCCAGCGCCTTGTCGGCGTTTTCCAGGCCGAAGCGAACCCAGGTGGCGCTTTCGTCGGTGAGCTTGGATTTGGAGAACACGGCATATTTTTTCAGGTCGGCCAGTTGCGGTTCGAGCAATTCGGTGGCCATGGCCATCAATACGCCGTCGCCTTCGAGCAGGATGCGGAAGCTCGATTGCATCCGGCCTTTCTGGGTGCAGCGGGCGCCGAGGCTGGCCCGGCTGTCACTCAGGTAGTCGAGGTTGCAGGTCAATTGGCCTTGCAGGAATTTACTGGCATCCACGCCGCGGACCGCGAGGACGCCTTCGTGGGACAGGGTGCAGAAAAAAGCGGAATCAGCCATGGGTCATCGCAGGGTAAAAGGTCTGGTGGACATCATAAGGGGGCGCCCTTGAAATGGGTAGTTCACAAAGGATCGGTGGTGCCCGACCAAAGCTGTCTGTTCCGCTGCGGCGGGGCCTGTATACTTGCGCTCTATTTGAGGAGCGCTCCATGGTCGAAGATGTTGAACTGAATCGCCTCTACTGGCACAGCCGCCGCGGCATGCTTGAGCTGGACGTGTTGCTGGTGCCATTCGTCAAAGAGGTTTATCCCCATCTCAATGAAGTGGACCGCGCGTGTTATGTCCGCCTGCTCGAATGCGAGGATCAGGACATGTTCGGTTGGTTCATGGAGCGCAGCGAATCCGAAGACCCCGAGTTGCAGCGCATGGTCCGGATGATTCTGGACCGTGTCCAGCCCAAGTAATCGCTTCGAATGCCGCTGGCAGGCCTCCGGGCAACTGCTGGCGGCCTATCTACTGGCCCAGGTGTTCGCCCTGGGTTCGTTGTTCCTGTTGTCCGTCCCATCCTGGTTCGCAGCGCTTGGCATCGTATTGTGCCTGGCCCATGGCGCCTGGGTGATCCCCCGATATGTAGTACTGACCCATCGCCGGGCTTTCTGCGGGTTGCGTCGTAATGCCGCTGGCTGGCAACTCTGGAGCCGGGCCGATGGCTGGCGCGCTGTGCAGTTGCGCCCCGATAGCCTGGCGCTGCCGATGATCGTCGTGCTGCGCTTTCGCGTGCAGGGTGAACGGCGGGTCCGCTCGCTGTGTGTGCCGCGCGACGCGCTGGCGCCGGATGTCCATCGGCGCCTGCGGGTACAGCTCAGGTTCAGTCGGCGTAGGTGGGCGGCACCAGGATAGTGTCCAGTGCCTCGGGCAGCAGGTTCGGGTAGTCTAGCGTGTAATGCAGCCCCCGGCTTTCCTTGCGCTCCATGGCCGAGCGAATCATCAGCTCGGCCACCTGGGCCAGGTTGCGCAGCTCGATCAGGTCGCGGCTGACTTTGTAGTTGCTGTAGAACTCGTCGATTTCATCCAGCAGCAAGCGCACCCGATGTTGTGCCCGTTGCAGGCGCTTGTTGGTGCGTACGATGCCCACGTAGTCCCACATGAATCGCCGCAGTTCGTCCCAGTTGTGCGCGATGATCACATCTTCGTCCGAATCGGTGACCTGGCTGGCGTCCCACGAAGGCAGGGCGGCTGGAACGGCAATCTGCGGCAATTGCGCCAGGATGTCTGCCGCCGCCGAGCGGGCGTAGACGAAACATTCCAGCAGCGAGTTGCTGGCCATGCGGTTGGCGCCGTGCAGGCCGGTGAAGCTGGTTTCGCCAATGGCATACAGGCCCGGCACGTCGGTGCGGCCCTGTTGGTCGACCATCACGCCGCCGCAGGTGTAATGCGCCGCCGGCACCACCGGGATTGGCTGCTTGGTGATGTCGATGGAAAACTCCAGGCAGCGTTCGTACACCGTCGGGAAGTGGCTCTTGATGAACGCTTCGGGCTTGTGGCTGATGTCCAGGTAAACGCAATCGATACCCAGGCGCTTCATTTCGTGGTCGATGGCCCGGGCAACGATGTCGCGCGGTGCCAGTTCGGCGCGCGGATCGAAGCGCTGCATGAAGCGTTCGCCGTTGGGCAGCTTCAAGTGTGCCCCCTCGCCACGCAGGGCTTCGGTGATCAGGAAGCTCTTGGCCAGCGGGTGATAGAGGCAGGTAGGGTGGAACTGGTTGAACTCCAGGTTCGCCACCCGGCAACCCGAACGCCAGGCCATGGCGATGCCATCGCCGCAGGCGCCGTCGGGGTTGCTGGTATACAGGTAGACTTTCGCTGCGCCGCCGGACGCCAGGATGACGAAGCGCGCGCCGTAGGTGTCGACTTCACCGGTACCGCGATTGAGCACGTAGGCACCGAGGCAGCGATCGCCGTCCAGGCCCAGGCGTTTTTCGGTGATCAGATCGACCGCGACGCGCTGTTCCAGCAGTTCGATGTTCGGCCGCTGTCGCGCTTGGGCGAGCAGGGTCTTGAAGATCGCCGCACCGGTGGCGTCGGCCGCATGGATGATGCGCCGATGGCTGTGACCGCCTTCGCGCGTCAGGTGGAACTCGAAACCGCCGTCTTCGGTGCCCGATTGTTCGTCACGGGTAAACGGCACACCCTGGTCGATCAGCCACTGGATGGCTTCCCTGCTATGTTCCACGGTGAAACGCACCGCCTGTGGATTGCACAGGCCACCGCCGGCGTTGAGGGTGTCCTCGACATGGGATTCAATGGTGTCGGTATCGTCCAGCACGGCTGCGACACCGCCCTGGGCCCAGAAGGTCGAACCGTTGGCCAGGTCGCCCTTGCTCAGTACTGCAATGCGCAAATGCGCCGGCAAAGTCAGTGCAAGGCTCAATCCGGCGGCTCCGCTGCCGATTACCAGAACATCGTGTTGAAACTGTTGGCTCATTCGAATGGTTTCCGCTCAAGGCGACCCGGGTCGGGGTTGGCGCAAGACACCGCTTCAGCGGGTCAGGCAGCCACGCAGCCCACTAGTATATAGAGGGGGGGATCGGCACAATAGCCGGGCGTTCATGGCAATGTGAAACCAGCGTGACAGAAAAGCGACACGCTTCGTCGGATCGCCGTTTTTGGTACAACGTCGATAAGGCCGCCGTTTCGAGGACAGAACGCTGTTTATCTCGTCATGGTTGCCTGATATTCAGTGTACAGCGCTATAAATAGTGGGAACTTTTGCCAAGCGCCTACGTTCAATAGACGGTTGTCTGCAAAAGGGAGCAGCATCGGGTTGGTGCAAGATTTCGATTGGAGTCTCTGCCGTCAGGCCCGGTGACAGATTATTCGCGCAGCCGGGGAATCTCCTGCTGCGTTTTTCGTGCGTGCCGAGATCAGAGCGCGCCGGAAACTTGCTTGGAAGGGGGAGAACTTTTGCGAAAAGCCCGAGTCTATGTTTGCAAGCCCGGTCAATTAGTAATGCAAGCCTCCTTCGAGCTTATCGAGGAGTGTTCATGCTAACCCAGGAAGAGGATCAGCAGCTGGTCGAGCGCGTCCAACGCGGCGACAAGCGAGCTTTCGATCTGCTAGTGCTTAAATACCAGCACAAAATTCTCGGGTTGATCGTGCGTTTCGTGCACGACACCCATGAAGCGCAGGATGTCGCTCAGGAAGCCTTCATCAAGGCCTACCGCGCACTTGGAAATTTTCGCGGGGACAGCGCGTTTTATACGTGGCTTTACCGCATCGCCATCAACACGGCGAAAAACTATCTGGTTTCACGCGGCCGTCGGCCGCCGGATAGCGATGTAAGTTCTGAAGATGCCGAGTTCTATGATGGCGATCATGGCCTCAAGGATCTCGAATCACCAGAACGTGCGTTGCTGCGGGATGAGATCGAAGGCACCGTCCATCGAACCATCCAGCAACTGCCCGAAGATTTGCGTACGGCTTTAACTTTACGCGAGTTCGACGGTCTGAGTTACGAAGACATTGCGAGCGTCATGCAATGTCCTGTAGGCACCGTGCGCTCCCGGATCTTCCGCGCCCGGGAGGCCATTGATAAAGCCCTGCAACCTTTGTTGCAGGAAAACTAGAGACAGCGGCGACAGCCAAGAGAGGAACGCCATGAGTCGTGAAGCCCTGCAGGAATCGCTGTCCGCAGTGATGGATAACGAAGCGGACGAACTGGAATTGCGTCGGGTATTGAATGCCTTCGACGATGTTGAAACCCGTGAGACCTGGGCTCGTTACCAGATCGCCCGGGCCGTGATGCACAAGGACTTGTTGCTTCCACGCCTGGACATCGCTGCGGCCGTTTCCGCTGCATTGGCTGACGAAGCCGTACCGGCAAAAGCTTCTCGCGGACCATGGCGCAGCCTGGGTCGCCTGGCAGTAGCCGCTTCGGTCACCGTGGCTGTACTGGCCGGTGTGCGCCTGTACAACCAGGATGAGATTGCCGGCGTGCAGATGGCGCAGCAGTCCAACCAGCCAGGCCTGGTCGCTCCACAGGTCAAGGGCCCAGCGGTACTGGCCGGCTACAGCGAAGGCTCGGAAACCGCAGGCCCGATGGTCAATGGTGTTCTGCAAGGCCAACCTGGCTGGCATGATCAGCGTCTGCCCAACTACCTGCGTCAGCATGCTCAGCAAGCTGCCCTGAAAGGTACTGAAAGCGCGCTGCCTTACGCCCGTGCAGCCAGCATGGAAAACCGTTAATTAAGGAAAACCATTGCGCGCCATACCTCTATTCACGCTGCTGCTTGGTGGCTGGTGTGTGATTCCAGCCCATGCTGATGAGGCTCAGGATTGGTTGAACCGCCTGAGTCAAGCCGAGCAACAGCAGAGCTTCCAGGGCACTTTCGTTTACGAGCGCAACGGTAGTTTTTCTACCCATAACATCTGGCATCGCGTCCAGGATGGCAAAGTCCGCGAGCGGTTACTCCAGCTCGACGGCTCGGCACAGGAAGTCCTGCGCATTGATGGGCATACTCAATGCGTCAGTGGCTCCTTGATCGCGGGGCTGGGCAATACGCCTGACGGCACCTCACGTACGCTCGATCCGCAAAAACTCAAGAATTGGTATGACCTGGCCGTCATTGGCAAGTCGCGCGTGGCTGGACGCCAAGCGGTCATTGTATCGTTGACGCCCAAGGATCAGCATCGCTATGGCTTCGAGCTGCACCTGGACAAAGAGACCGGCCTGCCGCTCAAGTCCTTGTTGCTCAATGACAAGGGCCAGTTGCTCGAACGTTTCCAGTTCACCCGCTTGAACGTCGCTGCGCCGACAGACGGTGATCTGCAAGCCAGCGCCGAATGCAAGGCTGTTGCGCAGGATTCCGCCAAGGTCGTCGCGGTGAAAGCCGCCTGGCACTCGGACTGGCTTCCGCCTGGCTTCGAACTGTCCAGCAGTGTCGTGCGCAAGGACCCGGACACCCAGGTCCAGGTCAACAGCTTGATGTACGACGATGGCCTGGCGCGCTTTTCGGTGTTCCTGGAGCCGTTGAACGGTGCCAACGCCACCGATACCCGTACTCAGCTCGGCCCGACGGCTGCCGTCTCGCGTAGGCTGACGACGCCTCAGGGTGAGATGATGGTTACGGTGGTCGGAGAGATTCCTATCGGTACGGCGGAACGGATTGCGCTTTCCATGCGCTCCGACGTCACGGCGACTCAATAGCCTGCTGGCTGCGGGGGGATTCGATTGCGCAAGAGGCTGATGACGCCGGGGCTTGATCGAAATGCCGAAACTTCCTGTCAGCATTTTCATTTGCAAAAACCCAGCTTTTTTTCTATAGGTCAGAGCCGCTCGGCCCTGGCCTTGTCTGTTTCCGGAACAAAAATACCGGCGTATCTTTTCCTGGTATTCCTTGCTCCATATCGCTTAACCATGCTCGTCGTAACGGGAGCCGTATGTCGATACCACGCTTGAAAACCTATCTCTCCATCCTTGCCACCGTGCTTGTGCTCGGCCAGGCCGTTCCTGCCGTGGCGGTCGAGTTGCCCGACTTTACGCAATTGGTCGAGCAGGCTTCGCCCGCTGTAGTGAACATCAGCACGACCCAGAAACTGCCGGATCGCCGCGTATCGGACCAGCAGATGCCGGACCTGGAAGGTTTGCCACCGATGCTGCGTGAGTTCTTCGAGCGCGGCATGCCGCAACAACCACGTTCCCCCGGCGGTGGTCGCCAGCGCGAAGCGCAATCCCTGGGGTCGGGCTTCATCATTTCGCCTGATGGCTACATCCTGACCAACAACCATGTGATCGCCGATGCCGACGAAATCCTGGTACGCCTGGCCGATCGCAGCGAGCTCAAGGCCAAGCTGATCGGCACCGATCCACGTTCCGACGTGGCGCTGTTGAAAATCGAAGGCAAGGATCTGCCCGTGCTCAAGCTGGGCAAATCCCAGGACCTGAAAGCCGGCCAATGGGTCGTGGCCATCGGCTCGCCGTTCGGCTTCGACCACACCGTGACCCAGGGTATTGTCAGCGCCATCGGTCGCAGCCTGCCGAACGAAAACTATGTGCCGTTCATCCAGACCGACGTGCCGATCAACCCGGGTAACTCCGGTGGCCCGCTGTTCAACCTCGCGGGTGAAGTCGTCGGCATCAACTCCCAGATATATACCCGTTCGGGTGGCTTCATGGGCGTGTCCTTCGCGATTCCGATCGACGTTGCCATGGACGTGTCCAACCAATTGAAAAGCGAAGGCAAGGTCAGCCGTGGCTGGTTGGGCGTGGTCATCCAGGAAGTGAACAAGGACCTGGCCGAGTCGTTCGGGCTGGAAAAACCGGCCGGTGCGCTGGTGGCGCAGATCCAGGAAGGTGGCCCGGCTGCCAAGGGCGGCCTGCAAGTGGGTGACGTGATCCTGAGCATGAATGGTCAGCCGATCGTCATGTCCGCCGACCTGCCGCACTTGGTGGGCGCCCTCAAGGCCGGTGCCAAGGCCAATCTGGAAGTGATTCGTGAAGGCAAGCGCAAGAACGTCGAATTGACCGTCGGCGCCATTCCTGAAGAAGGCAAGGAGTTGGATTCGCTGCCCAAGTCTGGCGTCGAGCGCAGCAGCAACCGTCTGGGCGTGGCGGTGGCCGAGCTGACCGAAGAGCAGAAGCGTACCCTGGAGCTTCAGGGCGGTGTGGTGATCAAGGAGGTGCAGGAGGGACCTGCCGCCCTGATCGGCCTTCAGCCGGGCGACATCATTACGCACCTGAACAACCAGGCCATCGGCTCCGCCAAGGAGTTCACCGACATCGCCAAGGCGCTGCCGAAGAATCGTTCGGTCTCGATGCGGGTCCTGCGTCAGGGGCGTGCAAGCTTCATCACCTTCAAGCTGGCCGAATGACCGGCTAGCGGCTCAATAAAAAACCGCCTCGAGAGAGGCGGTTTTTTATTGTCTGGCAAATGCTCAGCCCATCATGTCCTTGACCATGCGTTCCTGCTCCATGAGTTCCCGCTGCCGGGCATCGATGCGTGACGACAGGGGGAAATTGGTGCCGGCGCGCCGTTTGGCGAAGTCCAGCTGCTGAATGGCCTGACGGTAGTCGCCCACCAGTGCGAAGTACTCGGCACGGGCCTGATGCAGGCCGATGATATTGCCCGACAGCCCGCGGGTCTCGGCCACCATGTACCAGACGTCCGGATCGTCCGGGCGGGTCTTGAGCAAGGATTCCAGGGCCTTCTCGGCATCGGCGGGGCGGTTCTGCTTGAGCAGCAGATCGACGCGTACCTGGTTGAGCGGATAGTTGCCCGGGTATTGACTCAGCATCCGGTCGACGCGCGATTGAGCGTCGGCCAGTTTGTTGCTGGTGATGTCCAGGTCCACCTGGGCGAGGTTGTAGATGATCTCGTTGGGCGATTTGGCCAGCAACGGCTTGAGGTTCTCCCGTGCTTCATTCAACTGGCCACCCTTGATTTGCGCGATCGCCAGGCCATAGCGCGCCACGTCGTTCTTCGGGTTCTCATCCAGCTGCGCCCGGAAACGCTTGGCGCCCAGGCCCGGGGTTTCTTCATAGATCAACTGGACCCGTGCACGAATCAGTTGATAGCGCACGCTGTCCTCGATGCCGCCCGGCCTGGCCTGTTCGGCGCGGTTGCGAGTGTCGGCGATCCGCGATTCGGTCACCGGGTGAGTCAGCAGGAATTCCGGGGGCCTGGCGTCGAACCGGTATTGGCGCATCAGGCGCTCGAACATGGTCGGCATGGACCGCGGGTCGTAGCCGGCTTTCTCGAGGTTCTGGATGCCGATGCGGTCGGCTTCCTGTTCGTTCTGGCGCGAGAAACGCCGTTGTTCCTGGATGGCCGCGGCCTGGGTCCCGGCGATGGCCGCGATCCCGGCGTCACCGCCACCGGCGGCGGCAATCACGATGCCGGCCAGCAGCGCGGCCATCATCGGCACCTGCATGCGCTGCTGGGCTTCGACGCCGCGGGCGAAGTGGCGTTGTGACAAGTGCGCCAGTTCGTGGGCCATGACCGAGGCGTATTCGCCTTCGGTCTGTGCATTGAGGAACAGGCCGCCGTTGACCCCGACGATTCCACCAGGTGCGGCGAAGGCGTTGAGCTGCGGGCTGTTGATCAGGATGAACTCCAGGCGTCGGTCGTTGACCTGGCTGGTTTCCACCAGTTTATAGACGCTGGATTCGACGTAGTCCTTGAGCTGTGGGTCGTTGAGCTGTGAAACCTGGCTGCGCAGCAGGGCCAGCCAGGCGCGACCCAGTTGGTGCTCCTGTTCTGGCGAGACGATGGCAGAACTGGCGTCGCCAAGTGACGGCAGGTCGTCGGCGAAGCCCGGTGAGGCAAGCAGGCAAGCGAGCGTCAGCAGGGTGGGGCGCAGAAATGTCATGCACGAAGCCTTAGTCGACAAAGACCTTACTGTAGCCGGACACCGGGCCCGGGACCAGATATTCTAGGCCGCTCAACGATCTGCCGCGGAGTGAACCCATGACTGATGCTGTAGCCCACGATGCCGAACTGGACGCCAGCGGCCTGAACTGTCCGTTGCCGTTGCTCAAGGCCAAGCTGGAACTCAATCGCCTGGCCAGCGGCAGTGTGCTCAAGGTGATCGCCACGGATGCGGGTTCGCAGCGTGATTTCCGCACCTTCGCCCGATTGGCTGGTCATACGCTGCTGCATGAAGAAGACGATAACGGCGTCTACCGTTACTGGCTGAAAAAGGCCTGAAAACCGACAGCGTCTCTTAAGGATTTTTAATGTTCAAAGTGTTACGCGACTGGATCCAGCGCTACTTCTCCGATGAAGAAGCTGTGGTCCTGGCAGTGCTGCTATTCCTGGCCTTTACCGCCGTGCTCACCCTGGGCGGCATGCTGGCGCCGGTGCTGGCGGGGATGGTGCTGGCGTACCTGATGCAAGGTTTGGTCACGACCCTGGAGCGCTTGCGGTTGCCGGGTGCGGTGGCGGTGGGCTTGGTGTTCGCCCTGTTCATGGGCTTGTTGTTGGTGTTCATAATCGTGATCGTGCCGCTGCTCTGGCACCAGTTGGTGACGCTCTTCAACGAGTTGCCGGGGATGCTTGCCAAATGGCAGTCCGTGCTGTTGCTGTTGCCCGAGCGTTATCCGCACCTGGTCTCCGACGAGCAGGTGTTGCAAGCCATTGAAGTCGTGCGCGGCCAGATCGGCAAGTTCGGCCAGTGGGCGCTGACGTTTTCGCTGTCCAGCCTGCCGCTTTTGGTCAACATCATGATTTACCTGGTGCTGGTGCCGATCCTGGTGTTTTTCTTCCTCAAGGACCGGGAAATGATCGGCCGTTGGGTCCGTGGCTACCTGCCGCGTGAGCGGGCGCTGATTACCCGGGTGGCCCAGGAGATGAATCGCCAGATCGCCAACTACATTCGCGGCAAAGTCATCGAGATTTTTATCTGCGGTGGCGTGACCTACATCGGCTTCGTCGCCCTGGGACTCAATTACGCCGCCTTGCTGGCGCTGCTGGTGGGCATCTCAGTGGTGGTGCCTTATGTCGGCACCGTGGTGGTGACCGTGCCGGTGGCCTTGATTGCGCTGTTCCAGTGGGGCTGGAGCGATCAGTTCATCTACCTGATGGCGGTCTACGGGATCATCCAGACGCTGGACGGCAACGTGCTGGTCCCGCTGCTGTTCTCCGAGGCGGTGAACCTGCATCCGGTGGCGATCATCTGTGCGGTGCTGCTGTTTGGCGGGCTGTGGGGGTTCTGGGGGGTGTTCTTCGCGATTCCCCTGGCGACCCTGTTCAAGGCGGTGCTGGATGCGTGGCCGAGCAAGGAGCCGGTGGTGGCGCCGTTGTTGTAGCTCTTTGAATAATGGTAGGGCTTATGCCCTCATCGCGAGCAGGCTCGCTCCCACAGAGGATCTATGGTGTTTAATAGAACCCTGTGGGAGCGAGCCTGCTCGCGATAGCGCCAGGACAGGCAGTGAAAGATTCAGGCCTTGTTGAGTGCCTGAGCCGCCGCCAGCACCGCATCCACATGCCCCGGCACCTTCACGCCGCGCCATTCCTGGCGCAGCACGCCGTTCTTGTCGATCAGGAATGTGCTGCGATCAACGCCCAGGTATTCCTTGCCATAGAGCTTTTTCAGCTTGATCACATCGAACAGCTGGCAGACGGCCTCGTCCTTGTCACTGATCAGCTCGAACGGGAATTCCTGTTTGCACTTGAAGTTCTCGTGGGACTTGAGACTGTCCCGGGAGACGCCGAACACTTCGGTGTTGGCGGCCTGGAACTGCGCATACTGGTCCCGAAAACCCTGGCCTTCGGTGGTGCAGCCCGGGGTGCTGTCCTTGGGGTAGAAGTAGATCACCACCTGCTTGCCCTTGAGGGCGGCGAGGTTGACGGTCTGCCCGCTGGTGGCGGGTGCCTGGAAATCGGTAACCGGCTGGTCGACTGCAACGGCCATGAACGCTTCCTTACATTGGGTTTTGTGGGCGCCACGGTTCGATCAGGGCATCCAGGTTCATCGCATCGGCGAAATCCAGGAACTGATCGCGCAGCCAACTGATCTGGGTGCCGGCCGGCAGGGTCACGGTGAACGTGGCATTGAGCATGGTGCCGCCGGTCTGCGGGGCCTGGTAGGTGTCGCAGGTCAGGTTTTCCAGCTCGACGTGGTGGTCCATGAAGAACTGGCACAGCTCGTTGATGATGTCCGGACGGTAGGCCGAGCTCACGTAGGCCACGTAGGGCAGGGCCTGGGGACGGTTCTCCAGCGCGGCGCTACGCACCACGTTGACGGTGAAGGCATGCTTCTTGGCCAGCACCGGCAGGCTGCCTTCCAGGCGAGCCAGGGCGTCCCAGCTGCCGGAGATCTCGAGCACGAGCGCACTGCATTCGCCATGACGGGTCAGGCGTGAGGTCACGACGGCGCAGCGATTTTCATGGCTGGCGCGGCACAGGACGTTAGTCAGCTCCATGGGGTTGGCGCCAAGGGCACTGATAACAAGGAATTGTTCGCGGACTGTGGGGGTGGACATGCAGCATTCCTAAAGCGATGAGCGGTCGGTACTTTTGCCGCTCGACACAGCGCCAGGCCCGGAAAAACGAACGGCTCAAGCCTTGTGCCCAGGGTTGCGCTGCATTCCGCGACAGCAGGAATGCACCAGGACAAACCCGGGATCGGGGCTTGCGGCGACGAAAACGGAGGCTGGAAACCGGCGTATGAGCTTGTCGGTACCGATCAAAGCCTGAAGGGTAGCGAAAACCATCGCCAAGGGGAATGGTAGTTCGCTTGTACAAGCATCTTGGCGCCAGTACCATTACCGCTCTCTTTTTCCGGCAGGAGCGGTTTCATGATTGCGGGCAGTATGGTGGCACTGGTCACACCCATGGATGCACAAGGGCATCTTGACTGGGCCAGCCTCAGCAAACTCGTGGACTTCCACCTTGAGAACGGCACCCATGCCATTGTCGCCGTCGGTACCACCGGCGAGTCGGCAACCCTCGACGTCAATGAGCACATCGAAGTCATCCGTGCCGTGGTCAAGCAGGTCAACGGTCGCATTCCCGTCATCGCCGGCACCGGCGCCAACTCGACCCGCGAGGCCGTCGAGCTGACCCGCAACGCCAAGGAAGCCGGTGCCGACGCCTGCCTGCTGGTCGTCCCGTACTACAACAGGCCGACCCAGGAAGGCTTGTACCAGCACTTCAAGCACATTGCCGAAGCCGTCGACATCCCGCAGATCCTCTATAACGTTCCCGGTCGTACCTCCTGCGACATGCTGGCCGAGACCGTGATCCGCCTGTCCACGGTGCCGAACATCATCGGTATCAAGGAAGCCACCGGCGACATGAAGCGCGCCAAGGCCATTCTCGATGGCGTGAGCAAGGACTTCATCGTGCTGTCCGGCGATGATCCGACCGCGGTCGAGCTGATCCTGATGGGTGGCAAGGGCAACATTTCCGTCACCGCCAACGTTGCCCCACGCGAAATGGCCGACCTGTGCGAGGCGGCGCTCAAGGGCGACGCCGAGACTGCACGGGCAATCAACGAAAAACTGATGCCGTTGCACAAGGACCTGTTCATCGAAGCCAACCCGATTCCGGTGAAGTGGGCCTTGGTTGAAATGGGCCTGATGCACGAAGGCATCCGCTTGCCACTGACCTGGCTGAGCACCCCCTGTCAAGAACCGCTGCGGCAGGCCATGCGCCAGTCCGGCGTCCTGGTTTAATTGAGGAAGTACAACGCATGAAGCGAATGGCCGGACTTTCCGCACTTGCCTTGATTATCTCCAGCACCAGCGGCTGCGGATGGATCTGGGGACCGGAAGGTTACTTCCGCGACCGTGGTAGCGATTACCTGCAGGCGCAACAGACTGCACCGATGCAACTGCCGCAAGATGTCAGCGTTGCCAAGCGCCTCGATCCGCTGCTGCCGATCCCGCGCAACGTAGCCGACGACAGCGTCAAGGGCGAATACATCGTCCCACGTCCACAGCCGTTGTCGGCCGTGGCCGATGCCAGCGACTACACCCTGCAGAAGAGCGGCGACTCCAGCTGGGTCATGGGCCAGCATCCACCGGCCGAAGTCTGGCCTGTGGCGATCCAGTTCTTCCAGGACAACGGTTTCCGCCTGGACGAACAGCGCCCACAGACTGGCGAGTTCACCACCACCTGGCAGCGCTCCGATGAATTGTCCGCCGCCATGGCCAAGCGCATGAGCGCCGCTGGTGTCGCGGCCGACAGCGAAACCCGCGTGCGGGTGCGTATCGAGCCGGGCGTGCAGCGCAACACCAGTGAAGTCTATGTGGTCAGCGCCGAACGGCCTGCCGGCAGCGCCGCCGACGTGGCCTTCACCAACCGTTCGGTCAATACCGGCCTGGACGCTGCCCTGGTGGACGACATGCTTGCCAGCATGAGCCGTACCGCGGAGCAGGGCGGTTCGGTCTCGATGCTGGCGTCCAAGGAGTTCGATGCGCCGAGCCGCGTCAGCCTGAGCGAAGACGGCAGCGGCAACCCGGTGCTCAACGTCGGCTCCGACCTGGACCGTGCCTGGTCGAGCGTTGGCCGTGCGCTGGAGCAGGGCGAATGGCGCGTTGAAGACATCAACCGCAGCCTGGGCCTGTACTACATCAACCTCGCTGAAAAGGCCGAGAAGAAAGACGAGAAGCCTGGCTTCTTCAGTGGCCTGTTTGGCAGCAAGCCGGACAAGGAAGAAATCGAAGCCCGCGCCGAGCGTTATCAGGTTCGCCTGAGCAAGGTCGGCGACAACGTCCAGGTCACCGTCGAGAAAAACATCAACACCGTGGCGCCGGCCGATGTGGCCCGTAAGGTGTTGGGCGTGATTCAGGACAACCTGGGCTGATCCGATGCGTTTTGCCGTTCTCGGCAGCGGTAGCCAAGGGAACGGCACGCTGGTAGCCAGCGCCGGCACGTATGTGTTGGTCGATTGTGGTTTCTCCCTGCGGGAAACCGAGAAGCGCTTGTTGCGCCTGGGTGTGCATCCGGCGCAACTGAGCGCGATACTCGTGACCCACGAACATGCCGACCACGTGCATGGCGTGGGTTTGCTGTCTCGGCGCTACAATCTGCCGGTGTACCTGAGCCGTGGCACACTGGAAGGCCTGCGCAAGCCCATCGAGCCGGCCGGGTTCGTGGCCGGTGGCGAGCAACTGCGCATCGGTTGCCTGGATATCAGCGTGGTCAGCGTGGCGCACGATGCCCGGGAGCCGACGCAATATGTGTTCAGCGACGGCGAGCGGCGCTTTGGGTTGCTGACCGACCTGGGGTCGTATTGCGACAGGGTGATGGACAGTTACCGGGACCTCGATGCGTTGATGATCGAGTCCAACCACTGCCGCGACATGTTGGCGCGTGGTTACTACCCGTACTTCCTCAAGCAGCGGGTAGGCGGGGAACACGGACATTTGAACAACCACCAGGCAGCGTTCCTGGTGGCCGAGTTGGGCTGGCAAGGCCTGCAACACCTGGTCCTGGCCCATCTGAGCAGCAAGAACAACCTGCCGCAGCTGGCCCGGCAATGTTTTGTCGACACCCTCGGGTGCGACCCAGACTGGCTGCAACTGGCCGATCAAGATTCAGGGCTCGACTGGCGACATATCGCCTAGCCCACTACTTAGCAAGCGGAGCCCATCATGGAAAAACGTGAAGAACTCTACCGCGGCAAAGCCAAGTCGGTTTACAAGACCGACGACGCTGACCGCTTGATCCTGCTGTTTCGCAACGACACCTCGGCGTTCGACGGCAAGCGCATCGAACAGCTGGACCGCAAGGGCATGGTGAACAACAAGTTCAACGCCTTCATCATGCAGAAGCTCGAAGCCGCCGGCGTGCCGACCCAGTTCGACAAGCTGCTGGGCGACAACGAATGCCTGGTCAAGAAGCTGGACATGATCCCGGTTGAATGCGTCGTGCGTAACTACGCCGCCGGCAGCCTGGTCAAGCGCCTGGGCGTGGAAGAGGGCATGAAGCTCAACCCTTACACCTTCGAGCTGTTCCTGAAGGACGACGCCAAGGGCGACCCGTTCATCAACGAATCCCACGTCGTGGCATTCGGTTGGGGCACCACCGAGCAACTGGCCCGCATGAAGGAATTGTCCCTCAAGGTCAACGAAGTACTGACCAAGCTGTTCGACGACGCCGGCCTGCTGCTGGTGGACTTCAAGCTTGAATTCGGTGTGTTCAGCGACGGCTCCATCGTCCTGGGCGACGAATTCAGCCCGGACGGCTGCCGCCTCTGGGACAAGGACACCAAGAAGAAGATGGACAAGGACCGCTTCCGCCAGGGCCTCGGTGACGTCATCGAAGCCTACGAAGAAGTCGCCCAGCGCCTGGGTGTGCCGCTGTAATCGACGCAAGCATCTGATAGCACGGAAAAAATTTCGCTCGGGGGTTCGCTTCCGGCGAATGTGCTGGTATGATGCGCGCCACTGGAGAGATGCCGGAGTGGCCGAACGGGACGGATTCGAAATCCGTTGTACTGGCGACAGTACCTAGGGTTCAAATCCCTATCTCTCCGCCATATTTAAAGGCCCCGAGCGCTTAACCGCCTCGGGGCTTTTTTGTATTTGGGGTAATTTGGGGAAATGGGTGCGGATGTCATTCCCTCCAACCATGCTGGGATCTTCCTCGGTTCCGCCCCGTCACTGCTTGGCCTTTCCGTTGCACCACCAGTATGGCCGTCCATCAGAAATAATTGTATTCGGTGGGCCATGGCTTGATCGTACGCGACTTGTATTGCGGTACAGAGACGCGCAAACCGACGTTTGATATGGCATTTTCGTCTGGTCTGGTCATCCGTACAGGCTTCGCCATCTGTTACATCATCACGCTTCCTTTATTCGGCTTTGATGGTGTTAAATGCACTCCTCGTGAACCATAGTGATCTACAGTAATCCTACAGATGGCACGGAAATGCCCCATAAGGCCATGCTCGCCATGAAGCGTTCAGGTCATGTCCTGCTGCAAATGCAGGAAAATTTGCGATGGAGAGAAGTCATGTCTAAAGGCAATGTCGTCTCGTTTACCGAAAGAAAGGCAGAGATTCAAGCAGGTATCGAGTTCCTTGATCTGCTTGATAGGGATATCAAGGACAATCCTGAGGGTATCCAGCCTATCCCTCGCGGCCTGTTGCAGCGAATTCAAGCAATTCGCAATCAGGCAGACGACAATCGTCGCCGCGAGCTTCAAGAAGGCTAAGCGTGACCGAAAGCACGATTCATATCGAAAACGGGTGGGCACTTTATGCACACCCGTTATTCATTGCGCGCCTCGAAGAAATCACTGTCGCTGTTGAGAGGGCGATGGCTAATGATCCGGAAGGCTTTCACCATCATCCGGTCTACAAGCTTTTCGATGCAGTGAGCGCGAATATCCTAATAAATGTTCCGTCTGATCCGGGCCATACCTGCTATCGCCAGGGAAACACGCTGGGGCGTGACTTCAAACATTGGTTTCGAGTGAAGAAGCAAGGGATCCCTCCACGGTATCGCCTGTTTTTTCAGTTCCGATCCGAGGCGCCGAAGACCATCATCTACGCTTGGCTCAATGATGAGAAAACGTTGAGGAAGGATGGCGATAAAAATGATGTGTATGCAGTTTTTACCGCAATGCTCCTAAACGGAAAAATGCCTAATTCCTACACCGACCTCATCGCGGCTTGCGGCGTCTTGGAATATGGAAGCTCTACGACAGGAACGGAAGAAGAATAAAGCCATCCGTTTCCCATAAAAGCCCGGCGTATCCGCTGGGCTTTTTCGTTTCTGGCGTTTTGTCGCGTACGACGAGCGCGGCGATATGGATTACGCGGCAGTACCGCGAGCGTGAGCTTCGGGGGGGGGGCGGATCGCCTGGCTATGATGTACGCCGCGATGTTGTCTCTCCCATGGATGGGCCGCGTTACGACATGGCGTTTGCCGGCTCAGTCCGACGACGCTTGAAAGGGATCACGCTGCAACAAGTGCGGAGATTTTCGGCTGGCATTCATGCCTACTTTGTAATGGGAAGCTTGCCAGTAAGTACAAACTTATCGAACATTTTCAGACCATCACGCGCTGCTCGTCGGACATCAACAAATGTCAGCTCATCTTGAACGACTTTTTTGTGCGCTTTGTCGACTTTTGTGGTGATCATCGGAGTACCTAAGTAATTGCAGTCATGCTGATCCGCTTGTGATCGATTCTGGCAAACCGGAGGGCTTCAGCGTCATTAATGGGGACTCGCCCCCGAAATGGGCCCCGTGAGAGGCCCTTCAATACTAGGCCGGCTCTGCATCCAACCGCCGGGCGATGACATCAAGCACGTCACAACCATCCCTCAAGGAGATGCAGCACAGCTGTGCAAAATCCTGGAGGATCACTGAATCACTCGTAATGTCCTCTCGCATGGCGAGGTTCTCTAAAAGCTGGGTGACCGCGCGAATTCTATAACCCGCCGTGTCGAGCAGGATATGCAAAGGCGCAGAGGTATCGACGAAGAGGGGTTGATCGTCGGCATTGCTGGTAAGAGCCATGTATCTATTCATTTCAAACTCCGCTTGATTGAGGGCTTTCTTACCATTTGTCATTGAGTCGCCAAACCCAAGCCGCTCTTACGAACGACGCTTGGACTATAGGGCCTCGCTGGAGAAATCATCAATCAGATGATGAGTCAGAAAACTCCCTAAATTATGTGGGCGGAAAATGTCAGAAAATTCCCCGCAGCAATTGCCTCCCCCCGCCTTTTTTATCCCGCCTAACCCCCTCCGCGACCTGCATAACCCCGGTGTCTGCCAGACCCAAAGCTTTGTAACAATTAGACTAATGGTCTATAGCTCAAGGCATGGCTGCCGATAGGTAAGTTAATTCCCATGAAAGGAGTGACACCCCATGCTACGGTTTTTTGCCGATCTGGGCTTTCGCTGGAAAATCACCCTTCCGATCGCATTCCTGGCTGTGTTGCTGGTGCTGATGGGGTGGACGGGCATGCGCGGCATCGGTCAGGTGACTGAATCCAGTACGCAATTGACCAAACGTTATCTGCCGGCCATCAGCCTGTTGCTCAACGCCGACCGTGATCTTTATCAGGCTTTCGTTGCCGAACGTAGCTTGCTGGATGGTCATGCCAATGAGCATCTACCAGCGCTGAGCACCAGTCATGGCGAGAATGCGAAGCAGGCTTATGACCGCGTGCAGAAATATGCCGCGATGCAGCCCGGTGCCGAGGCGCAGGCGTTGGTCAGTCAGTTCAATGACAGCTTCGGGAAATGGATGCAGGTGTCGCGGCGGGTCCTCGAACTGTCTGTAGGCGATCCGCAGGGCGCCAGCGCCTTGAGCTTTGGTGATAGCGAGCGCCTGTTCGAAAGCATGCGGGACTCCATTGACAAGCTGGGTGAGCTGGAAGATGCGGCGTCGCATCGCGAAGGTGACGCAGCGATTGAAAACGGTGAGATGGTCGGTGTGCATCAAGGCGTGATTCTGCTGGTCGGCCTGCTCGGTTGCATCCTGGTGCTTGTCGTTCTGCCACTCGTTGTGTTGAGCCCTATGCGTCGTTTGCTGCACCGCGTCGAGCAGATTGCCGAGGGTGGTGGCGATCTGAAAGGCCGTCTCGAGGTTCGTTCGGCCGATGAGTTGGGTCAGCTCGGCAGTGCCTTCAACCGTTTTCTCGACAAGTTGCAGCCCCTGATCGCCGAGGTTGGACGGGTGACCGGGGAGGTTGATTCCGCAGCGCGCGCCATGGCCGATATGGCCGCGACGAATGACCGGTTGATCAGTAGCGAACATGCGGCGCTCGATCAGGTCAGTACCGCCGCCACCCAGATGAGTGCAGCGGTGCATGAAGTGGCGCATAACGCGGCGAACGCGTCGGGTGCCGCGCAACAGGCGAGCAGTCAGTCTCGTGACGGCGCCGAGGTGGTCAGCAGTACCATCGAGTCGATTCGCCAGTTGGCCCAGGAAGTGGAAAGCGCTTCGGGCACGATCGAGGCATTGGCCCAGGAAACTTCCAGTATTGGCGCCGTGCTTGAGGTGATCCGTGGCATTGCCGAACAGACCAACCTGTTGGCGCTGAACGCTGCCATCGAAGCCGCGCGGGCCGGTGAGCAGGGCCGTGGTTTTGCCGTGGTGGCCGATGAAGTGAGGGCGCTTGCGGCGCGCACACAGGATTCGACCAAGGACATTCAGGTTCGCATCGAGCGGTTGCAGAGCGGTGTCGCCAAGGCTGTACAAGCCATGCATGTGGGCAGCAGCAAGGCCCGGGACAGTGTCGAACGAGCTGCGGGCGTCGATCAGGTGCTTAGCGGTACCGGCGGTTCGATCCAGCAGATCAACGACATGGCCGCGCAAATCGCCAGCGCTTGCGAGGAGCAGAGCAGCGTCACCGAGGAGATTGCCCGCAACATCTCCGACATCCGTGACTTGTCCAACGAAGCGGCCGCCAATTCCGCCCAGAGCATGCACGCCAGCCGACAGCTTTCCACTCTGTCACAAAACCTGGCAGGGCTGGTCGGCCGCTTCCGCACCTGAATCCGGTGGTGTCGTGTCGACTGACGACCACCTGCGAGCCCTGCATCAGCACGGCTTTATCCTGCTGCCCGGTGTGTTGAACGCCGGGCAGATCGCTGACCTGCGCCACGCCATCGACCAGTTGAAGCCCCAGCATTGGGACTACAGCGGCGTCATCGATCATTACAAATGCGTGTTCAATCGCGATCCGTTCTGGCTGCCGTTCCTGGATGTGGCCGGGGTGATCGAGCTGGCCGAGGCGGCCCTGGGCGATGATTGCCATGTCATCGGCCAAACGGCCTGGCGCTGCCATCCCGGTTTTACCGGGGCGCCGTTGCATCTGGATTATCTGGCGATGCAATTGCCGCCAGGGCTGTTGGCCGACCCTGCCTTTGAACTGCCGATGCAGGTTTTTACCGCGCAGTTTTACCTGGATGACATCGACGCGGACTTGAGCCCGACCCAGGTCATTGCGGGCAGCCACAAAGCCGGCCGGGCACCAGTGAAGGGCGAAACGCAGTGGCAAGGGCGCTCCGCGCAGCCAGTGCTGTGCCGGGCGGGTGATGTGCTGATTCTGCGCAGCGAGCTATGGCACGCCGGCAGTGACAACCGGACCGCCGACCGCACGCGCTACATGCTCCAGGTGCACTACGGTCGGCGGATGGTCGCGCAGAAGTTTTCACCCTATCTGCACTGGCAGTTCAACCCTGAGGTGCTGGCCGCTGCCACACCTCGCCAGCGGCGGTTGTTGGGCGACCATCAGGAAGCTGAATACGATTGAGCCTGGCTCAGTCAGATCCACACATCGTTGACCGCCGTTCGCTCATTGGTTTCTTCGCCGGTATTGATGACGCCGCGAGGCTCGATCAACAGCAGTTTCACTTCCTGTGCGGCGCTGGGCTTGTGCTCCACACCTTTTTTAACCACGTACATCTCACCTGGGCCAAGGGTCACCGCGCCATCGCGAAAGTCGATGCGCAGCTCGCCCTCCAGCACGATGAAGGTTTCATCGGTGTCGGCGTGGGTGTGCCAGACGAAGTCGCCTTCGAGCCGGGCGAGCTTGAATTGGTAGTCGTTCATCTCGGCCACGACTTTCGGTGTCCACTGTTCCTGGAACAGGCTGTATTTCTGGGCGAAGTTGATGGGGGTGTAACGGGTCATCGAGGCATGCTCCTTGGTCGGTGATGCGTCCTACTTTATTGTTCGTGCCAGCGTGCGTATTGGATGATCGTGCAGCTTTTTGCAGTTGCCTTAGCGCAGCATTTTCAGCCAGCGTGCCGGTGAGATGCCGAAGGCCTGGGTATGCAGCCGGGTCATGTGGCTCTGATCGAAAAAACCGCAGGCCAGGGCCACTTCGCTCAGCGGCGTGCCGTTGAATGCCAGGCGCCGGGCTTCATTCAAGCGCCTTTGGGTGATGTAGCGATAGGGGCTGGTGCCGTACAGCGTCCGGAAATCCCGGGACAGACTCCAGCGGTCCCTGCCGCTTGCGTGCACCAGGTCGTCCAGGGTGATCACCTGGTCGAGGGCATCGTGAATGAACAGGCGGGCACGTTCTGCTGCCGGGTAGTCGATCAATCGCCGGCCACGCCGGTTGCCCGCCGCAAGGTCGAGCGCCTGGGCCACGTCGTAGATGGCGTCCTCTTCCTCCAATGGGTCGAGGGGGTGATCCAGGCTGTTCAACAATCGGCGGGTCGCGATGTTGAGGCGAGGGTCGTTGGACAATCCTCCTTCGATGAAGGGCAATGGCTTGCCCCCCAGCACTTGCTGGATCACCGACGGTTCTATGTAGAACATCCGGTAGCGAAAACCCTCGCTGGTCCCGGCTTCGCCATCGTGCACCTCGTCGGGGTGCAGGACGATGGTGACGCCGGGCTGGCTGTGGCGTTTGCTGTGGCGATAGTTGAAGCTCTGCACGCCGGAAAGTGTGATCCCGATGGCGTAGGTGTCATGGCGATGGGTGGTGTAGCCATGCCCGCTGAAATAGGCCTCGATGCGTTCCATTTTCCTCGAATCGGGCGCCCGCACCAGCCAGTCGCGATTATGGATTGATCGAGTCATTGCACCAGCCTCCTGCTTTTGTCCGCATACCCTACCGCAAAAAAAGCTGAACCGGTGTAGGAGCTGTCGAGTGCAACGAGGCTGCGATCTTTCCCCAGGCACTTGAATCTCAAGTGAAAGATCAAGATCAAAAGATCGCAGGCTTCGCCAGCTCCTACACGGCCCACGCGGCGCTGTTCAGATCTCCTTTACCGGCGTTTCGCCCTGGACATTCTTGATCAGCCCGATGACATGAAGGCAGTCACTCTTGTTCACATAGGATTCGCCACTGGCGATCGTTTCGTGGTTGCCGGCTCTCAAGCGCCAGCGCCATTGGCCTTTTCCGCTGCTCGGGGTGCCTCGGGTCTGTCGATAGATTTCAAAATACATCGGTTCGCTCCCTGCGATTCATTCAGTCAAGACATGCGTTGGACATGTGCTTGCCAGCCTAGCCAAGTGAGTGGTTTTGGCTATGGGAAATTCGTTTCCATTGGTTATCAAATATTGCTGGGCATGAACCCAGGGAGGGCGTTCGACTTTCTGTAGGAAAAAAGTCATGTTGCGAACATGCAGTCCGCTGAAGTTCCGGTTTGATCCTTGCGTTGCCCTGCTCGGTCCTGCTTAATACGTTTTGACGCCTAGGGCCGCAAGCCAATGGGACTGAAAACACTATAAGAAAAAGAGCCATCAAGTGACTGAATATCCAGGAGCGGATCTGCAAGGTCATCTAGCGCTTTCGCTTGTCATTCCGGTCTACAACGAAGTCCAGTCCATCGATGTGTTCATGACCAGGATCGACCAGGTCTTTGCCCATGAAGCGCTGGTGAGCCTGGAGCTGGTATTCGTCAATGACGGCAGCGTGGACGATACATTGGTGCTGCTGCTGGAACGGCAGAAGGCCGATCCACGCATCCGAGTCGTCGACCTGAGTCGCAACTTCGGCAAGGAGGCGGCGTTGAGTGCCGGCCTGCAAGCCGCCCGTGGCCAGGCGATTGTGCCGATCGATGTCGATCTGCAAGACCCTCCCGAAGTGATCCTGGAAATGATTGCCCACTGGCGCAACGGTGCCGAAGTGGTGCTGGGCCATCGGATCAACCGCGACTCCGACTCCTGGGCCAAGCAGGTTTCCGCCAACGGCTTCTATCGGCTGCACAACAGGATCGCCGACCACAAGCTGCCGGAGAATGTCGGCGATTTTCGCTTGATGGATCGCTGCGTGGTCGATGCGCTGCAAACCCTGCCTGAATCGCGCCGTTTCATGAAAGGGCTGTTTGCCTGGGTAGGATTCCGCACCACCTACGTGGACTACGTCAGGCCTGAACGGGCCGCCGGTGAAAGCAAGTTCAATGGCTGGCGCCTGTGGAATTTTGCCCTTGAAGGCATCACCAGCTTCAGCACCGAACCGCTGCGTATCTGGACGTACCTGGGGCTTTGCGTCTCGCTGGTGTCCTTTGCGTTCGCCATCTTCATCGTGCTGCGAACGCTGATTTCCGGGGTGGACCTGCCGGGTTATGCCTCGCTGATGGTGGCGGTCACGTTCCTGGGCGGATTGCAACTGATCGGCATCGGCGTGCTGGGTGAGTACCTGGGCCGCACCTATATCGAATCCAAGCGCCGACCGATTTTCCTGGTGCGGCGCGTCTATGACGCCAAGGACTGACCATGGACCTCAAGGAAACCGACATCCTCGGTCCCGATATCGAGCAGCATTGGTACTACCGGTCGAAAGCACGCGCCATGCTGCACATGCTCAAGGGCTTCTCGGCCAGTACGCTGCTGGACGTGGGCGCCGGGTCGGGCTTTTTTTCCCATCACCTGCTGACCCATACCGCAACGGCCCAGGCCTGGTGCGTGGACATCAGTTACCCGGCCGACTCCGATGCCAGCACCGCCGGTAAACCGGTCCGCTACCGCCGTGCCATCGACACGCTCGACGCCGACCTGGTGTTGCTGATGGATGTGCTGGAGCATGTGGACGATGACGTGGGGCTGCTCAAGACCTACGTCGACAAAGTGCCGTCCGGCAGCCGCTTCCTGATCACCGTGCCGGCGTTCCAGTTTCTCTGGAGCGGGCATGATGATTTTCTCGAGCACAAGCGCCGCTACACCCTCAAGCAGTTGGAAAGTGTCGTGGCGCAGGCCGGTCTGCAGGTCCAGCAAGGTGCGTATTACTTCGGCCTGGTATTTCCCATTGCCGCCGGCCTGCGTCTGTTGCAGCGCAAGGCGTCCGGAGCCCCGGCCAAGTCGCAGCTTGCGCGGCATCATCCGCTGGTCAATGGCGTGTTGAAGTCTCTGTGCAGCCTGGAGCGTCCGTTCATGGGCGCCAATCGTATGGCCGGCCTGACGGTGTTCTGCCTGGCGCAGAAGCCGTGACCTGGACGCACTCGCCGTTGCTGCGCCGTGCCTTGCGCTTTGCCATGACCGGCCTGCTCGTCACGGCGGTGCATGTGCTGGCTGCGGTGCTGTTTGTGCACCTGATCCTGGCAAACCCGCCACTGGCCAATGGTTTCGCCTTTGTCGTGGCGACCGTGGTGTCGTACCTGATCAACACCCTCTGGAGCTTTTCCAGCCGCTTGCATGGCCGCACCCTCGGCCGTTTCGTGGTGGTCTCGTTCGGCGGGTTGGGGCTGGCGATGCTGGTGGCCTGGGTGGCCCAGCGTGTCGGCCTGGATTACCTGGCGGGCATCGCAGCCGTGGCGCTGATTATCCCGGTGTTCACCTTCATCCTACATAATTTCTGGACGTATCGATGACCGTTCGTGGTGAGCGTTACTGGGTTTGCTTGTTGCCCATCCTGTTGGGTGCGCTGGCGTTCCTGCTGGTGATCGGCCCGCGGGTGCTGGACCCGACGAACATCGGCTGGTTGGGGGAGGGCGATGCGGCGACCCATTACATGGGCTGGGCGTTTTTCCGCAGTTCGCCCTGGACCTTTCCGTTGGGCATGAGCCCTTCCTATGGCCTGGAGTTGGGCAACGGCATCATTTTTTCCGATTCCAACCCGCTGCTGGCGTTCCTGTTCAAGCCCTTCAGTGCCTGGCTGCCCGAGACATTCCAGTATTTTGGCCTGTGGTTGTTGGCCTGTTTCATCCTGCAAGCCTGGTTCGCCTGGAAACTGCTCGGCCTGCTGACGCCGTCGCTGTGGATCAGGTTGTTGGGCGCCGGGTTGTTTGTGTTTTCGCCGCCGATGTTTCTACGCATGGGCGGGCATCTGTCGTTGTCCGGGCATTTCCTGATCCTGGCGGCCCTGTACCTGGCGCTACGACCGGGCTTGCAGAAGCGACGGCTGGCCTGGGGCGTGCTGTTGGCCGCGACAGCGTTGGTGCATGCCTACCTGTTGGCCATGGTGGCGCTGATCTGGCTGGCTGACCTTGCCAGTCAGGCCATCAAGGGCCGGTTGTCCCGGCGCGATGCCTTGATCGAGCTGGGTGGCTTGTTTTTGCTGGTTGCGTTCTGCTGCTGGCAGGCGGGTTATTTCAGCGTGGGCGGCGGGACCGTGGCGGGCGGTTATGGGTTGTATCGCCTGAACGTGATGTCGCTGGTCAACCCCAGCGGCTGGTCACACACCTTGCGCGACATGCCCCAGGGCCCCGGGGACTATGAAGGTTTCAATTACCTGGGATTGGGCGTCCTGATGCTGGCAATCTGCGCCGGCGTGGCGTTGCTGCAAGGCAACACCGGTTTGGCGAATGCCGTACGCCACAGGCGACTGTTGCTGTTGGCATTGATCGGGCTGACGCTGTTTTCGCTGACCAACCACCTCGGCATTGGCATGCTGAATCTGCATTACTGGCTGCCCAGGCCCCTTGAGCTTCTGGCGAACATCTTTCGCGCGGCCGGCCGGATGTTCTGGCCGGTGTTCTACGCCATCGTATTTGCCGTCATTTTCCTGGTGATCCGCGGCAACAAGCCACGGGCGGCGGTGTGCCTGCTGGCCATCGCCCTGCTGGTGCAAGTCCTGGATACCCGCCCGGGGTGGGCCGGCCTGCGCCAGAGCCGGATGATGCCGGCCGCCTCCAGTTGGCCCACGTCCATGAATGATCCGTTCTGGGCCAGTGCGGCCAGCCATTATTCGAAAGTCCGGACGCTGCAGCCGCAGAACCAGCCGGAAAATTGGCTGCTGACCAGCCAATACGCCCTGACGCATGGCCTGGAAACCGA
This sequence comes from Pseudomonas sp. Root401, assembly GCF_001425105.1. Classification (NCBI taxonomy): domain Bacteria; kingdom Pseudomonadati; phylum Pseudomonadota; class Gammaproteobacteria; order Pseudomonadales; family Pseudomonadaceae; genus Pseudomonas; species Pseudomonas sp. Root401. The sequence continues at coordinate 120,044 of NZ_LMDO01000014.1, forward strand.
TGGCGTGTACCTGGGACGCATGAGCGACCGGGCGATCGAACAAGCCCAGCGCCGCGCCGCGCAGATGCTCGCCAGCGGCGAGTATGCGGCGGATTCGCTGTACATCCTCGACCCTGGCGCCGCGCTTCAGGCAGCAAAGACCGTCAAGCGCCAGACCGACCTGTTGACCCGTATCGATGGCCTCGTGGTGCTGGCGCCGGGTTGGAAGTCATGTGCCCGATGCCCACCGTTTGCCGATGAGACGCTGGATGTGCAGATGAAGCTCGGCGAGCGCCAGGTGTTCAGTCGAATCAACCCGATGTTGGCCGACGGCTGGGGACGCGTCGAGGATTGGGGCACCTGGTCGGAAGGAACCGAGGCTGAGATTGTCTTGCGCATACCGCCAGAAGCGCGCGCCCTCTCGATCGAAGCGGCGGCGTTCGTGCAGCCCCAGCACGCGCGCCAGCGAGTGGACGTCTCGATCAACGGTGTGGCGGCGCTGTCGACGCAGTTCACGCGCCTGCAGGACAACACCTTTGAACTGCCCCTGACACCGGCCATTCGTGAAGCGATGGGCGCGGATGGGCCGTTGCGCGTGCATTTCCACTTGCCCGATGCCATCAGTCCCAAGGCGCTGGGGTTGGGGGGGGATGAGCGAGTCATGGCGCTGGGGCTGAAATCGCTGACCGTGAGGTAGGTCTTTTCCACTTGGGCCCGCGATTGCTCCACTGGGCTGCGCCCGTAGGCGCTGTGTAGGCGCCGTGTAGGCGCGGTGTCGGAGCTGTGTAGGAGCCGTGTAGGAGCTGTGTAGGAGCTGTGTAGGAGCTGTCGAGTGCAACGAGGCTGCGATCTTTCCCCAGACACTTGAGTCTCAAGCGAAAGATCAAAAGATCAAAAGATCAAAAGATCGCAGGCTTCGCCAGCTCCTACAGAGCCGAGCGGGAGCAAGCTCCCTCGCCACCTGCATAGGCGCCCGGACTTTTTGCGCATAGACGCGCAGCCCCTGGCGTTTCTACACTGCATCCAATCAAGGATCGAGGGCAGTGGATGAACCGCAACGAATTGCGCAAGGCCGACATCAACCTGATGGTGGTTTTCGAAACGCTGATGCTCGAGCGTAACGTGACACGGGTGGCGGAAAAACTGTTCCTGGGTCAACCGACCATCAGCTCGGCCCTCAATCGTTTGCGCAAGATGTTCAACGATCCGTTGTTCATTCGCGTCGGCCACCGCATGGAGCCGACGGCCCGGGCTGAAGAAATCATCCGGCACCTATCACCGGCGCTCGATTCGCTGTCGGTGGCCTTGAGCCTGACCCACGATTTCGATCCCACCAACAGCACCATGACGTTTCGCATCGGCCTGTCGGACGACGTCGAGTTCGGCTTGTTGCCGCCCCTGTTGAGCAGCCTGCGGCAAGAGGCGCCGCAAATCGTGTTCGTGGTGCAGCACGTCGATTACTGGCGCATCCCCGACTTGCTGGCATCGGGCGACATCACCGTGGGCATCAGCCAGACGCGCGGTCTGCCGGCCAACGCCAAGCGCAAATTGTTGCGACACATCCAGCCCCGCGTGTTGCGCGCCGATGCGTCGGACGCGCCGCTGACCCTGGACGAGTATTGCGCCCGACCTCATGTGCTGGTGTCCCATACCGCGAACGTCGCCGGGTTTGCCGATGAGTGGCTGGCCGAGATCGGACGCACGCGCCAGGTCGTGCTGTCGGTGCCGCAATACAGTGCATTGCCGGCGTTGCTGGCCGGCACTGACCTGATCGCCAGCCTGCCGGACTATACCGCCGTCGCCATGGCCGCCTCGGGCCAACTGTTCAACGAACCGTTTCCTTTCAAGACCCCGACCCTGGATTTGTCCATGGTCTGGCTGAGCCATGTCGACAGTGACCCGGCCGAGCGGTGGTTGCGGTCGCGCTTGGAGGCCTTCATGGGCGAGCGTGGGGTCTTGGCGCAACCCTGACCCGGCCGGCTGCGAAACAAAACCTGCCCCAACGTTTAAAGTCGAGGTAAGGTTGTGACGGCTGAAATCCCCTTGTCATATTTTCGAATCGGAGTCGAACACATGCCTCACCTGCACATGGAGTACACCGCCAACCTGCCTGAGCTGAAGGCCGATGTCGCATTGTTGCGCCTGAACAATGCTCTGGTAGCCTCTGGCCAATTCGCCGCCGAGCTGGACATCAAGAGCCGGGCCGTGAAACTCGAGACTTTCCGGGTGGGCACGGGGCTGGGCGAGCGGGGTTTCGTGCACGTGAAGCTGGCCTTGCTGAGCGGTCGCTCGCCGGAAATCAAGAAGCAACTGGCCGATAGCCTGCTGGCCGTGATCCAGGAACTGGGGCCATGGCCGGCCGACGTTAGCGTGCAACTGTGCGTGGAAATCCTCGACATCGATCGAGGCCCGTATGCCAAGGCCTTGATCGGTCAATGACGATCAAGTGTCGCGGGCGGCGCAGGCCTTGATGATCTGTTCGCGCAGCCAGGCGTTGGCGCTGTCCTGATCGACGGCCAGGCTCCACTGCATGTTCAGGGTGAACCCCGGCAGGCCCTGGGGCGCTTCGTGATGATTGAAGATCGCCTCGTTGGCCAGCAGTTTCTGGATGCGGCGGGGCAGGGTCAGGATGAAGTCGGTGCCGGTGATCATCTTCAGTGCGGCACTGTAGCTGTTGGCGCGGGCGGCAATCTGGCGTTGTTGTGCCTGCTGCGACAGCCAACCGTCCACCATGTTGGTCGCTGACGACCAGGGCGTCGGAAACACGTGTCGACGCCGTACGAAAGACTGAAGGCTCAGTTGCGGCTCAAGCGGCGTCGCCCGTTTATCCACGACACAAACCAGGTCCTCCTCCAGCAACTGCCGGGCTTTGAAATCGGCATGGTTGCTGTGGAAGTTCGGGCCGAAGCAGATCACCAGGTCCAGGCTGCCGTCGCGCAATTCTTCGGCGGGAATGTCGGCTTCGAGCTTGTGCACGTTCACCACCACCGGCAGATTGGCGTAATCGAAGCCCTGCAGCAGTTGCGGCAGGATCAGTTGCTCGAAGTATTCCGGTGCGCAAATATTGAAGGTAATGGCCTGCCGGGTCGGATCGAAGGTGGGTGTACCGGCATGGCACAGGTTGATGCTTTGCAAAATGGCGCGCACATGGTCGTACATGCCCTCGGCCTTATAGGTGGGGCGCATACCGGTACGGGTGTTGATGAATAGCTCGTCTTCGAAACAGGTTCGCAGTTTCTTGAGGCAATAACTGACGGTTGACTGACTGACGCACAATGCCTCGGACACGCCGGTGACACTGCTTTGCTCGTACACGGCGCTAAACACCATGAGGTCTTGCATGTCGAGCTTTCTGAGGGAGTTACTGTTCAGCATCCGTTCTGTCTCTCGCTGTGCTCCTTGCGCGGATTTTGCGCAAACCAGGCTGACGATCCTAACGGAACGATCGTGCCAAGAGAATGCCATGCAGGCGTTTTCATGGTCGGGAACGGGACAGATAATGTAGTGAACACGACGTGTCGATCAACGACTGTTTGGTTTGCCTATGTTTAGTTCGCTGCGATCCAAGCTCCATCAAATCCATGTTTAACCTCCCAGGGGGGCCGTGGGACGCTTGTTCAATGTGTTTCCTGTGATGTGCTCATGGACGGTTGGCCCCTGGCATTCCAATACCCTTCATCTGCCGCGGTCGATCCGGTCGGCCGGTTCACGCCTGCCATGGCCCCAACCCTCAGTGCGTTGCCCTCCGAGCTGGCCTTTTGGGCGCTCTGGCATTGCCGTCACGCCCGTCCTCCAGATACTCGTATTACCTGTTGATCATTCGCAGTGCTCGCTCAACGGCGAGCACAGACTGACGGTGTCTTGTCGCCCGTCCGACATGGAAATACGAGCCTTCTCATGAGCCTTGCCAAGATTTCTTTCGCCCCCGTGCAACACGCCCAGGCGTTCCTTGCGCAAAACCCTGATATCGAACTGTTCGAGCTGTTCATCCTCGACAACAACGGCGTGCCCCGGGGCAAGTTGTTGCATCGGGACGAGTTGCTGGCGGTCTTCGAAAGTGGCCGGCCGCTGCCCAGTACGATTCTCGGGCTGACCGTCAATGGCGATGATGTGGAAAATTCCGGGCTGGTGTGGGACGTCGGTGACATCGATTGCCGTGCCTATCCCCTCAGCGGCAGCTTGCAGCGCATGCCGTGGCGATTGATTCCCACGGCCGCCGTGCAGGTCAGCATGCATCCCCAGGAGGGCATGCCGGCGACCATCGCCGATCCACGTTATCTGCTCAGCCAAGTGATCGAGGCCTTGCAGGCCGACGGTTATTACCCGGTGATGGCGGCGGAGCTGGAGTTTTATCTGCTGGACGCGCAACGCGACAGCCAAGGCCGGCCACAGCCGGCGCGCGATGCCGACGGTGGCCGACCGCGTGCTACCCAGGTCTACGGTTTGCGCGAGCTGGAGCAGATCGAGCCGTTCCTGGCCGATCTGTACGCTGCGTGCAAGCTGCAAGGCATTCCGGCCCGGACCGCCATTTCCGAATACGCACCGGGACAAGTGGAGATCACCCTCGAACACCGCGGCGATGCCTTGCAAGCCATGGATGAAGCGGTGCGCTACAAGCGACTGGTCAAGGGCGTGGCCCACAAGCACGGCATGCAGGCCTGCTTCATGGCCAAGCCGTTCGATCACTTGGCGGGCTCTGGCATGCACATGCATGTCAGCCTGGCGGACCGCGACGGCCACAATTTGTTTGCCAGTGAAGCCGCCGACGGCACGCCGCTGTTGCGCCATGCGGTGGGTGGGATGCTCGACACGTTGCTCGATTCGCTGTTGATGTTTTGTCCGAACGCCAACTCCTACCGGCGATTCCAAAGCAACAGCTACGCACCGCTGGCGGCGACCTGGGGCGTGGACAACCGCACCGTGAGCCTGAGAGTGCCGGGCGGCCCGGCGTTCTCGCGGCACATCGAGCATCGTATCTGCGGCGCCGATGCCAACCCTTACCTGGCTGCGGCGGCGATATTGGCCGGCATTCATCGCGGCCTACGTGAACAGTGCGATCCCGGGAAACCTGTCGAAGGCAACGGCTACGCCCAGGCGACCGAGCTGCTGCCCACCGACTGGCTCACCACCCTGCGGGCTCTTGAGGCATCGGCCTGGGCGCGGGAAGCGTTTGGCGATGAGTTTCTTGGCGTTTATCTGGCGGTCAAGCGCGCCGAATACCGTCAATTCATGGGGGAAGTCGGGGAGCAGGACTGGCGCTGGTATTTGAATCAGGCGTGAAACAGGCTGGCCACCGGTTTTTTAAATAATTATTTAGTAGCAACTTTTTCACGAAAAATTGATGGTGAGCTACCTAAAGTTTGTGTTGCCGTAGGAAATGAAATTTTCACATTTTCTGCGGCACTTCTTTTTCAAAGAGCAACTTTCAGGAAGCCGTCAACCATCATGCTGACCATTAAAGCCGTGCGCCCCGAGTGGGTGACACTGGTCGCCAGTGCCTTTTTATTAGTGGGTTTCAACATCGTCCTGTGGCAACACTTGCTAACGATCACCACGGCTGATGCTCATGGCCTGCTGATGTGCCTGGCGTTTGGCCTGATGATTTTCAGCGCGTTCAACCTGATGTTGACGCTCGTGGCTTTCCGTCCGCTGCTCAAGCCTGTGCTGATGCTGCTGTTCCTGATCAGCGCTGGCGTGGCGTATTTCATGGCCCAGTACGGCGTATTGATCGACGCTGGCATGTTGCGCAACTTTGCTGAAACCAATGCCACGGAAGTTCGTGATCTGTTGTCGCTGAAGTTGTTTGTTTATATCGGGTTGTTGGGGCTGTTACCTTGCTGGTTATTGTTCAAGACACCGATCAACTATCGTCGCTGGCCCAAAGAATTATTAAGTAAGTTGCTGGTCGGCGTGGCGTCGGCCGCGGTGATCGGCATGGTCGCCCTGGCCAACTACCAAGGTCTGTCTTCGTTGTTTCGCAACCACCACGAGTTGCGGTTGATGGTTGTGCCGAGCAATTACATTGGTGCTTCGTTCGGCTACTTGCGTGAGCAGGTCGCGTCGGCCAAGCAGCCGTTCATCACCCTGGGCGAGGACGCGAGCCGCAACCCGGCCTGGCAAACCCACGGCCGCAAATCCCTGACCGTGCTGGTGGTGGGCGAGAGTGCCCGGGCCGAGAACTTCGGCATCCTCGGCTATAACCGCGATACCACACCGACACTGGACAAAGAGGCCGGCCTGATCGCCTTCACCGACGTGCAGTCCTGCGGCACTGAAACCGCCGTGTCGGTGCCTTGCATGTTTTCCAACATGGGGCGCAAGAACTACGACGCCAGCATCGCCAAGAATGAAGAGGGTTTGCTGGATGTGCTCAAGCGCGCCGGACTGGAGGTGATCTGGCGGGACAACCAGTCTGGCTGCAAGGGCACCTGCGACCGGGTCACCGTGCAGGATGTGAGCAATCTGAAGGATCCAGACCTGTGTGCGAACAGCGAATGCCGTGACGAAATCCTGCTCCAGGGGCTGCAGCATTTCATCGATACCCTCGACAAGGACACGGTGCTGGTGCTGCATCAGATGGGCAGCCACGGGCCGGAATACTTCAAACGCTATCCCAAGGAATACGAGCATTTCACCCCGGTGTGCGAAAGCAACGCGCTGAACAATTGCAGCCGCGAGAGCATCGTCAACGGGTACGACAACACGCTGGTGTACACCGACCATGTGCTCTCGACCCTGATCGATCTGCTGCGGGCCAACCAGGACAAGGTCGACACGGCCATGCTGTACCTGTCGGACCATGGCGAGTCCCTGGGCGAATACAACCTGTTTCTCCATGGCACGCCCTACATGCTCGCCCCGGAGCAACAGAAACACGTGGCGATGCTTGCCTGGTTTTCCGACAGCTATCAGAAGTCTTTCTCGGTCGACACCCATTGCCTGCAACTGAGTCGGGAAAAGCCCTTGAGCCAGGACAACCTGTTTCACTCGATGCTCGGGTTGCTGGAAGTCAACAGCCAGGTCTACAACCGGGACCTGGACCTGTTCGCCGGCTGTCGCGGTGCGGTGATTGATGGTGTCCTGGCGCGGGAGTGATGGCCTGGACCTTTTTTTCACGCAGCGTTGGTTAACCTGTCATTCAATCTTTTCCAAGAGCCGTTCGTATGTCCGGGCTACCCCCATCCACCGTCGAGCTTGAGTTCGCCAGGCAGCATGACCAGGAACATGCGCAGGTCTGCTGTCGGCCGACGCCTCGACGGTTGCGCCTGGCGTTCTGGCGCGACGAACACATGTTGCGCAACGCCCTGAAGGTGGCGGGCGAGCCCGGGTTGGTGCTGGATGTGGCCTGTGGCGCGGGGCGGTTCTGGCCGGTGCTGGCCGAGCACGCCAACCGGGTGATCCTGGCGGCGGACCCGTCGCCGGACATGCTCGAACATGCGCTCACCCACCATGGTGGCGCGTTGCTCCAACGGGTCAAGACCTTCCCGAGTTCGGCGTTCACCATCGGGCTGTCGGCCAACGCGGTGGATTGCATTTGTTGTCTGCAACTGTTTCGCCACGTCAGCGCCAGCGAGCATCGCCTGGCGCTGTTGCGCGAATTTCATCGGGTCAGTCGCGACACGGTGATCGTTTCGGCGCAAATCGAAGGACGCCTCAAAATCGGCCAGGCGCCGCAACGAAGCCTGGCCGACAAGGCCAATCTCGAGGCCGAGTTTCGCCAGGCCGGTTTTAACGTGCTCTGGTATCAGGATTTCCTGCCCGGTTTCGCGCTGACGCGTGTTTATGTATTGCGTAAGACCGGTTAAGTCCTGATGTAGGACTATTCTTGCTTTTTCGCAGGCGATTTCTCTTAGGCTGCTGCTCGATGGATGCTCGCAATCGCTGGCGGCGATATATACTGCGCGCCATTCTTCAAGGGAGAGCCGTGTGGCCATCGATATTCACTGGATTCGCGACAACGATAGCCTCGGTCAGTTTTGCGCCGAGTGGCAGCAGTTGCCATTCGTCGCCCTCGACACCGAATTCATGCGGGTCGACACCTTTTATCCGATTGCCGGTTTATTGCAGATCGGCGACGGCAAGCGTGCCTACCTGATCGACCCCTTGACTATCGACAATTGGCAACCCTTGGCCGCACTGCTGGAAAACCCGGCGGTGCTCAAGGTGTTGCACGCTTGCAGCGAAGACCTTGAAGTGCTGCTGCGCTTGACCGGCAGCCTGCCTGCGCCGCTGTTCGACACTCAATTGGCCGCTGCCTACCTGAACCTGGGTTTCTCCATGGGCTATTCGCGGCTGGTGCAGGAAGTCCTGGGTATCGAGTTGCCCAAGGGCGAGACCCGTTCCGACTGGCTGCAGCGGCCCCTGTCCGAGACGCAGATCAGCTACGCGGCAGAGGATGCCGTGCATCTGGCAGAAGTTTTCGTACTGCTGCGCCCGAAGCTTTCCGACGAAAAATACCGCTGGGTCCTGGAGGACGGCGCCGAACTGGTGGCCAACCTGCGTCGCGAAGTCGACCCGTACGAGGTCTACCGCGAGGCCAAGCTCGCCTGGAAACTGTCCCGCGCCCAATTGGCCGTGCTGCGCGAGCTGTGCGCCTGGCGCGAACGCGAGGCGCGGGCCCGTGACCTGCCGCGCAATCGCATCATTCGCGAGCATTCGCTGTGGCCCCTGGCCCGTACCCAGCCGGATAACCTCGGCGCGTTGGCGAAGATCGAAGACATGCACCCGCGCACCGTGCGCCAGGACGGCCAGTTTCTGCTGGACCTGATCCAGCGCGCCGCCAGCGTGCCGCCCGAGCAATGGCCGCCGGCGGTGGCCGAGCCATTGCCCATCGAGGCCTCGGCCCTGGTCAAGCGTCTGCGGGCGCTGGGGCAGGCAGAAGCCGAGCGCCTGGAAATTGCCCCGGAGCTGATGCTGCGCAAGAAAACCCTCGAAGCGCTGATCAAGAGCGGCTTCCCCGAGGGCCCTTACCAATTGCCCGATTCGCTGCGTGGCTGGCGCCGCGAATTGATGGGCCAGGCGCTGCTCGACAGCCTGGCCACTGCCGGAGAACAGCCTTGAAACGTATCTGCTCCATCTACCGAAGCTCGAAGAAAAACGAGATGTACCTGTATGTGCTCAAGAGCGATGCCTTGGAGCGTGTACCTGAGCCGTTGATGGCCGCCTTTGGCAAGGCGATTCATGCCTTCGACCTGGTGCTGAGCCCTGAGCGGGCGCTGTCCCGGGAGGACATCAACAAGGTGCTGGAAAACCTCGACACCCAGGGCTATCACTTGCAGATGCCACCGGCCGAAGATGAATACATCGAGCATTTGCCCGAAGAGTTGTTGCGCCGCAACGACCCGGTCTGAGGGTATTGGAGGCACCTGTCCTGGATGCCTCCTTAAACACACTGGAATGGTTTATTGACGACGATCGCAGGGATGGAGCGACACTCTGTCGGCGGTTGTCTGCACTGTTTTTGAAAGGTTTGATTCATGCGCGTTCTGATTGCCGAACACGACCACCCGGTGTACGCCCAGCTTCTGCGTGAGGCGGCACCCGATATTGAAGTCCTGACCAGCGGCGACTCCGCCGAATTGTCGCGACTGGCCACCGATTGTCCGGTCTGGCTCGGCCAGCCTGATCTGCTGGCCACTCTGTTGCGTCAGGGCCATAGACCCAACTGGCTGCAATCGACCTGGGCAGGCATCACGCCGTTGCTGGCCGAGGGTTTGACGCGCAATTACCGCCTGACCCGTGCGGTGGGCATTTTCGGCCAGGTGATGGCCGAGTACGTGCTGACCTACATGCTCGGCCATGAGCGCGAGGTGCTGGCACGTCTGGTCAGCCAGGTCGAGCGCAAGTGGGACAACCGCCAGGGGCAAGGCCTGGCCGGGCGCAAGGTGTTGATCGTCGGGACCGGGGATATCGGCCAGCGTGTGGCGCAGTTCCTCGTGCCGTTCGGTGTGCAGTTGTATGGCGTTGCCCGCGACGCCCGGGCGTTGGCGCCGTTCATCGAGGTCGGGGCGCTGAAGGATCTGCCACGCCTGGTGGGCGAGGCGGATTACGTGATCAATTTGCTGCCCAACACCCCCGATACCCATGATGTGTACGACGCGGCGCTGTTCAAGCAATTCAAGCCGACCGGCTTATTCATCAACGTCGGACGCGGCGTGGCGGTGGTGGATGCGGACCTGGTGCAAGCCCTGAAGGACGGGCACCTTGCCGGTGCGGTGATCGACGTCTGCCGCCAGGAGCCGCTGCCGCAGCGCCACCCCTTCTGGACCGCCTGGGGCCTGCTGCTGACCGGCCACAGCTCGGCACCGACCTCGCCACCGATGATGGTGCAGTTGTTCCTGGAAAACCTGCGGGCCTACCAGGCGGGCGACGCACTGCGGGGTGAAGTGGACTTCACCCGGGGATACTGACTTGGCGAGGGAGCGTGCTCCGTCCCGCCCTGTAGGAGCTGGCGAAGCCTGCGATCTTTTGATCTTTTGATCTTTTGATCTTTCGCTTGAGATTCAAGTGTCTGGGGAAAGATCGCAGCCTCGTTGCMCTCSACAGCTCCTACAACACAGCCTGGCGGGAGCAAGCTCGCTCCCACAGTGGGTCTTCAGCGGTCATAAAGTGGGGTTACAGGCTGAAATCGCCTTCTACCACCAGTTCGCTCAACGGCCGGCGCGGGCTTGGGGTTTCGCGGGCCTGGAGGTATTCGGCCAGTGTCGATTTGTCCCCCAGCTTGCCAATCGCCACGGCAGCGTGCAGGGCGTAGCCTTCCGGGATCTTCAGTTCCTTGCGGGTCAATTCCTGGTCGAAACCGGCCATGCCGTGGGTATGCCAGCCGCTGAGGCTGGCTTGCAGCGCCAGGTGGCCCCAGGCCGCGCCCGTATCGAAGGTGTGGGACTGCGCTGGGGTTTCTTCGGTGGCGCCGGGCACGGCGAAGGTGGTTTTCGAAACAATGATCACCAATGCCGAGGCGTGTTGGGCCCAGCTGCGGTTGAATTCATTGAGCAGGCCCAGGAAACGCTCCCAATTCGGCGTGTCGCGGCGCGCATACAGGAAACGCCACGGCTGGGAGTTGTACGCCGACGGCGCCCAGCGTGCGGCCTCGAAGAAGCCCAGCAGGGTTTCTTCGGCAATGGTCTCACCGGTAAAGGCGCGGGGCGACCAGCGTTCGATGAATTGAGGGTGAATCGCGTAATCGGCAATGCGGGGATTGGCACTCATGGGCTTACCTGGTTGGGGTTTGGAAAGTCAATGAAGCAACCTACGTCCCGCCGCCCGGCCTGACAAGTCCCGGCCTACCGACAGTCGCCAATGCTTGGCCTGAAGAGGCCCGGGCACTAGACTGTCGGCCTTTTCACCACCTGATGTTGATGCTTGAGCCATGGCCGCCAAAGTCGAACCGTTCTGGATACGCAAAACCCTCGATCAGCTCGACCTGCAGGAGTGGGAATCGCTGTGCGATGGCTGTGGCCTGTGCTGCCTGCAAAAGCTCGAAGACGAAGACGACAACAGCGTCTACTACACACGTATCGCCTGCAAACTGCTGGACCTGAAAACCTGCCAGTGCACCGACTACCCCAACCGCCGCGACTTTGTCCCCGACTGCATCCAGCTCACGCCGGGCAAGGCCGATGAGTTCAAGTGGCTGCCGCCGACTTGCGGTTATCGGCTGGTCAGCGAGGGCAAGGACTTGCCGTTGTGGCACCACCTGGTCTGCGGTGATCGCGATGCCGTGCACCACGAACGTATTTCCCAGTCCGGGCGTATGCTGGCCGAAGGCAGCGTGCCGGAAGACGATTGGGAAGATCATCTGATTTTCCGCGCCGGCTGAACCGCCGGGCGGCGCACCACCAGGGAGACCCCATGGCTGCAGGATTGAAACGGATGCTGGCGGCCGGGCTGCTGGCGATGTGCGGGCCGCTGTGGGCGGCGCAGAAAGTCGATCTGGATTATCACGTGCACCTGTTGCCCCAGAGCGATCAGGCCGAAGTGCGCCTGACCCTGGCCCGGGGAGCGGCGGTGCGCAGCCTGGATTTCGACCTTGGCGACGGCAGTCGCTACAGCGATTTCAAGGCCGACGGCCAATGGCAACTCACCCCCGGCCAAGAGGCGCGAGGTGTCTGGCGCCCGTCAGCCGACAAGGCCAGCCTGAGCTACCGCGTGCGCATCAGCCATGCGCGCAAGAACGCCACTTTTGAAACCCGCATGACCCCGACGTGGGCGTTGCTGCGCGGCGACGACCTGGTGCCGTCGGCCAAGCTCGATCAGCAGGACGGCGTCGAACTGGTGGCCCGTCTTGAAGTTGAATTGCCCAATGGCTGGAAAAGCATCGAGACGCCCTGGCCGCGCATCGGCAAGCAACGTTTTCGCATCGACAACCCCTCGCGCCTGTTCGACCGCCCGACAGGCTGGATGCTCGCCGGCAAACTGGGCAGCCGCCGCACCCGCCTGGGCGAAACTGAGGTGACGGTGGCCTCGCCCCAAGGCCAGGGCATGCGCCGGATGGATGTGTTGACGCTGCTGACATTCGTCTGGCCGCAGGTGCAGGCGCTGGTGCCGCGCCATCCGGCCAAGTTGCTGATTGTCGGCGCCGGTGATCCGTTGTGGCGTGGCGCCCAGGCCGGCCATGACTCAATCTACCTGCACAGCCGACCGCCGCTGGTCAGCGAGCGGGGCAGTAGCCCATTGTTGCGGGAGTTGGTGCAGGCGCTGGCCAGGGTCAATGATCATGATCGTAGCGACTGGATCAGCGAGGGGCTGACCGAGTACTACGCCATCGAACTGCTGCGCCGCGCCGGCGGCCTGAGTGATGAGCGCTATCAGACCTTGAACGACCGGCTCGCCCGCGACAGCAAGGGCGTCACCACCTTGCGCGGCGAACAGATCAGCCCCGGGGCAGTGGCCAAGGCGGTGTTGCTATTGCAGGAACTGGACCGCGAGATTCGCCTGAAAACCCGTAACAAGCGTTCGCTGGATGATGTGCTGCAGGGGGCGATGCGGCTGGAGACAGTGGATACCAAGGAGTTCGTTCAGCTCAGTGAAAGTGTCCTGGATGGGAGCTCTACTGTGCTGGATACCAAGTTAATTCAGTAATACCGCTATCGCGGGCAAGCCTTGCTCCCACAGGATTGAGTCGTACCAAATATCTCATCCGGCGAAGATCCAGTGTGGGAGCAAGGCTTGCCCGCGATGAGGCCATCAGCCTCACCACAAAATCAGAGCCCAACCTTGGGCGAATCCAACGAATCATTCCCCGTCACCGTAGCCGTGCCAGTCGCCGCCTCGGCATTGGCCTTCAGGCGGCTCAGCTCATCACCGGCCTGTTCGATGCGAGCGCGGGCGTTGCTGAGGTTCTGCCGGTTCTTTTCCAACAAGGCCTTGGCCGAACAATGCCCGGTGATCCCCCGCGCCAGCGCCATGCCACCGATCGCCAGTTGAGCCAGGCCGAGCACACCGCCACGGCGCAAGCCCTTGCCCATCATCAGCACACCGCCGGCCAGTGAGCCAATGCGTTCCCAGCCATGCACGTTTTGTGGTGGATGGGATTGGAAAGGGGTGGTCTCAATCGGCTCGAACGGATTGTTATCGCTCATGATCTGTCTCCAGTATGGGGATTGGTATAAAGCTGACTGCCCGAGCGATTGTCTTGTTCAATCGAATGTTGCACCGATCAGCGGAATTGCGGCCCCGAACGGGTGTTGTTGCCTTTGGCCATGCGGTCATACAGCACGACGTTGACGGTGGCGGCCAGGTTCATGCAGCCGGTGGTGGGGATGTACACCACGTCTTCGCACCAGTCGCGAATGTCCTTGTCCAGCGAGCCGTCTTCCGGGCCGAAAATGTACAGCGCCCGGTCCGGGTGGGTGTATTCGGGCAGTGGGCGAGCGCCCTCCACCAGTTCCACGGCCACTGGCACACAGCCCAGGGGCAGGATTTTCTTCAGGTCGTCGATACCGATCAGCGGGATGTCGTAGTGGACTTTCTTGGTGTCGGTGACGAAGTCGGCGGCACGCTCATAGCGCTTGCCGGTGTAGAACACCGACGCCACGCCGTAGCAGCCGGCGGCACGCATGACCGAACCGACGTTTTCCGGTGACTTGGGGTTGAACAGACCGATGCAGCTATAGCGTTTGTTGGCCACGGGCGGGGTGCCTTTGGGGAAAAGGCGCGATTATACGGGGAATGGGGGAGGGTGGTCAGTTTCGAGATGTGTGGTGTTTGTTTGATCGCCATCGCGAGCAAGCTCGCTCCCACATTGGACTTGTGGGGGGTGATGGTCGGTTACCTGTTCACGAACCTGACCAATCGGTAACGTCCCCGCCAGCGTCGTGAAAGGCACCAGTCGTTATGGTTTGCCTGACAAATGACTGCTGGAGTTCCTCATGAAGACCCTTGATGCCTTGCTCGCCGTTTCGATCCTGTCCCTTTCTTCCCTTGCCTTGGCGGAAGGCGGAGGTGACCGGGTTTATGGCCAGATGATCCAGAACAATCAACAAGCCATGGCGCGATACGCCGCCGAAAACGACAAAGCCGTCGCCGAAATCATTCATTACGAATACGGCATGAAGCTCGATGTAAAAAAAGTGGTGAGCATTACACCGGCCAATAAAGGCTGTGGTGTCGGACCGTCGCGCATGACTTACGAAGACTCGAACGGCAAGCTCAATACCCTGGAATACAGGCTCCTGGGTGATAACTGTCCGAATGGCGGCTGATTACCGTCTCGTTTGTTCTCCTTTGGTTTTGAGACGGTCAGGCGCCCTGGTGGCGCCTGTTTTTGTGCGGATTATTGTGCTGGCGTGTTACGCAACCGCAAGGCATTGAACACCACCGACGCCGAACTCACGCTCATGGCGATGGCGGCAATCATAGGCGAGAGCAAGTGACCGGTGAGGGGATACAGCAGGCCGGCTGCCAACGGAATACCCATCGAGTTATAGAGGAAGGCAAAGCCGAGGTTCTGGCGCATGTTTCTAACGGTTGCCACCGAAAGGGTGCGGGCTCGCAAGATGCCCATCAAATCGCCTTTTACCAAGGTCAGTTGGGCGCTGTTCATCGCTACGTCCGTACCTGTCCCCATGGCAATGCCGACGTTCGCTCGAGCCAGGGCGGGAGCATCGTTTATTCCGTCACCCGCCATCGCGACCTGGCGGCCATCGTGCTGCAGGTCCGCCACCAGGCGCTCCTTGTCCTCGGGTTTGACTTCGCCATGGACCTCTTCAATGCCCATCTCCCTGGCCACGGCGCGTGCGGTGGTGAGGCCGTCGCCGGTGGCCATGATGATTTTTATGGCGTGAGACTTGAGCCGGCTGACCGCTTCCCTGGAGGTCGGCTTGATCGGGTCCGAGACGGCCAGCAACCCGGCCAGTACACCGTCGACTGCCATGTAGATAATGCTGATGCCTTGCGCGCGTAGCTGCTCGGCCTGTTGTTGCAGTGGGCTGACGCTGATGCTGGCGGCGTTCATCAGGGCGGTATTGCCCAAGTGGACCTGCTTGCCGTCCACCTGGCCACTGACACCGATGCCGCTGCCGGATTCAAATGAAGCCGGCTTGATCAGTTCAAGATGCTCGGCTCGTGCGTGATCGACGATGGCGTGGGCCAGGGGATGCTCGCTGCCCTGGTCGAGACTGGCGGCCAACAGCAGCACCTGGCGGTCGTCGAAGCCCTGGGTGGCTTTCACGCTGTGAAAGGCCGGGCGCCCTTCGGTCAGGGTGCCGGTCTTATCGACGATCAGCGTGTCGATCTTGCACAAGTTCTCGATGGCGCTGGCGTCCCGGAAAAGCACGCCCAGGCTGGCAGCCTTGCCGGTAGACACCATGATCGACATGGGGGTGGCGAGCCCCAGCGCACAGGGGCAGGCAATGATCAGCACGGCGACGGCATTGATCAGCCCGAAGACCCAGCCAGGTTCGGGACCTAACAGCCCCCAGCCGAAAAAGGTCAGCACGGCGATGGCAATCACGCCCATGACGAAATAACCCGCGATCACGTCGGCCATGCGCTGCATAGGGGCTTTCGAGCGTTGGGCCCGGGCGACCATCTGAACAATTTGCGCCAGGACGGTCTCGGCGCCGACCTTCTGCGCCGTCATCACCAAGCTACCGTGGGTGTTGATCGTGGCGCCGATCAGGCTGTCCCCGGCGCGTTTGATCACCGGAACCGGCTCGCCGGTGAGCATCGACTCGTCAACGGCACTTTCACCTTCGAGCACCGTACCATCGACCGGGACCTTTTCACCGGGCCTGATCCTCAGGTGATCACCCTGATGGACGTGGGGCAGGGGGATGTCCTGTTCCTGGCCATCGGCATTGATCCGGCGCGCGGTTTTGGGGGACAGCCCCAGCAGCGACTTGATGGCGGCCGACGTCTGCGAGCGAGCCTTGAGCTCCAGCATCTGCCCCAGCAAGGTGAGGGAGATGATCACCGCGGCGGCTTCAAAGTAGACGCCGATCCGCCCCTCTTGCATGAACGCGGCGGGAAATCCTCCAGGCCAAAACGTGGCGGCGACACTGTAGAGATAGGCCGCCGCGGTGCCCAGGCCAATCAGGGTCCACATGTTCGGGCTACGCTGGCGAACGGACGCCACTCCCCGCACAAAAAACGGCCAGCCTGCCCACAGGACCACGGGTGTCGCGAGGAAAAACTCGACGAGATTTTGCGTTTCACCGTGAAACAGCGACAAGGCGTGCCCCGCCATGGCGAGTACGGTGACGATCACCGTCAACGGCAGGGACCACCAGAAGCGGCGGGTGAAGTCCTTGAGTTCTGGATTGTCCTCTTCTTCCAGCGCGGGCATCACCGGTTCCAGCGTCATGCCGCACTTGGGGCAGGTGCCGGGGCCGGGTTGGCGTATTTCCGGGTGCATGGGGCAGGTATATTCAGTCGCCATGTCGCCGCTGGGCGCTGAAGCACTGTGGTGAACGTGCACTGGAGTGTCGGCCATGGCTAGGGGCCTTCCTGATCCCTGCGATTGACGGGTGGTTCGCCATGTCGTCCATGACCGCCATGGCCATGTCCGTGTCCGAAGACATGCATCAAGGGACATATCAGGAGAATCAGGTACGGCCAATTCGCCGCGATGTGGCTGAAGTGTTCTCGCGCCAGGTAGAAGAGGCCGATGGCCAACAACATGATCAAGACAATGCCGGTCTTGCCCCGCCAGAATGGCGTTGCGCCAGTTGGGGGTTGATGAGTGTTCATGGTGTCGCTCCTTCAGGCCAGGCGAGCCACCGCCACCGATAACCACAGCATAGGCAGGGAGGGCTTTGGCAGATTGATATTCATCAACCTTGGCTTACTTCACCTGCAAATGAGGGAAGTAGCGAGCATGCTAAAGGTGCGAGGCTGTCAGCGACCTGACGGGGGCATTGCAGATTTGTCAGCGGGGCCATGAAAGCGGCCTAGGCAGCCGCTCCACAGTCGAGTGAGGGGATTGGATCTGTGGAGCAACACTTTGCAGCGCAAGATAAACCCGCTCGCCACAACGGCCAGTTACTCGTCCTTCTTCATCAACCCGGCCAGTGCGGCGAAGGGGTTGTGGGTCGCCTTGGCGATTTTCGGGGTGCTCAGGGAGCCGTCGCCGAAATATTGCTGGTCGGTGTAGCGCGAGTGTTCGTTGTCGTGGCAGTACAGGCACAGCAGTTCCCAGTTGGAACCGTCCTGCGGGTTGTTGTCGTGGTTGTGGTCGCGGTGGTGAACGGTCAGTTCGCTCAGGCGCTTGCCGGAAAACTCACGGGCGCAGCGGCCACAGACATGGGGGTACATTTTCAGGGCTTTGTCGCGGTAGCCCATCTCCCGGTCGCGCTGGGCATCGGCGAGGATGCGGTCCAGCTTGGCGGTGTTGGACGGTGGCGTTGACGAACTCATGGGTTCACCTTTGTAGACAAGACGGATGACGGTTGGACAGAGTTTAGCTCAGCCCTTGAGCTTCTCGGCAATCCAGATGGTGTGGCGGGTGCCTTTGTTGCCATGGGCGAACACTTGCACCTCTTCGGCCTTGAAGCCGGCCTTCTTCAGTTTGTCGGAAAACTGCCGGTCAGCGCTGGCCGACCAGACCGCCAGCACGCCCTTGGGCCGCAGGGCCTTGGCGCAGGCGGCCAGGCCTCCCGCCGAATACAGCCAACTGTTGGCTTTCTGGGTCAGGCCTTCCGGGCCATTGTCGACATCGAGCATGATCGCGTCGAAACCCTGGGGTTCGGCTTGCAGCACCTTGGCCACGTCTTCCATGCGGATCACTGTGCGCGGGTCCGACAGCGGCCGCCCGGCCTTTTCCCCCAGGGGGCCACGGTTCCACTCCACCACACCGGGCACCAGTTCGGCCACCACCACTTCGGCGGTCTTGCCCAGGTGCTTGAGGGCCGAGGCGAGGGTGAACCCCATGCCGAGGCCGCCGATCAGCACGCGCGAGCCGGGACGACCGGCCACCTTGCGGCAAGGAATTTCTGCCAGGGCATCTTCGGAACCGTGCATGCGGGTGTTCATCAACTGCCCGCCGTCACCGCCCTGGATCTTGATGACGAAGTCTTCGCCGTACTCGAACAGGCACAGGGCACCGCCGTTATCAGGGATGGGTGTGGTGTCGAGCAGAACGAAACGTTTCATGGAAATCTCGTAGGAGGGCAAACCGCGCGGTAACGACTAGCCTTAAAGCAGACAATAGCCACGGAGCCATTGATGAAGTACATCATTCTAACGGCCATTGCCCTGGCGGCGCTCCCAATAAGTTGCGCGCAGGCTCAACAACCGACGATTCCGGTCAACCCACCCAGCATCCCCGGGTCGCCTGGCACCGCCACTCCCATGCCCTATCCGCCGGTCACGCCCAACGGTGTGCCCAAGGCTGGCCCCGGAAGCGGTGGGCCGCCCTTGTTACCACCGATCGAAATGCCCAAGCCGCCCAAGGACCAGCCGATACCGGGCATGGAGCCCAAGCCGGTGAAGGCCAAGTCGCCGGGGGGGTAGACCTGAAGCCCGTCGGTGAAACAACTGAATGGTAAAAACCTGTGAGTTCGGGCATTGAGGTGGACTCTGTGGGAGCAAAGCTTGCTCGCGATGACGTCGACATATGCAACACCGCTATCGCGAGCAAGCTTTGCTCCCACAGGCTCCCCACAGGTTCTGTGTTTCAACTGACAGAGGGAGGTCAGACCTGCTGCGACAACAACTGCCCATCAGCCATGCGCAGGCGCTTGGACAGGGAGACGGCGAGGGCGCGGATGATCTTGGCGGCGATCTTGGGAGCATCGTTAAGCATTTTTTCCAGGGAGTCCTTGCCCAGGTTCAGCAACTGGCAATCGCTGGCGGCGATGCAACTGGCCGAGCGCCGTTCGCCGTCGAGCACGGCCATTTCGCCGAATGCCCGGCCGCTGCGCAGCGTGGCGATGGTCACGGGCTGGCCGTCGGGGCCGGTTTTCTGCACGGCCACCTGGCCGGTGTGGATGATGCACATGAAGCTGCCGGCATCGCCCTCGTGGAAAATCGCTTCACCCTCGGCGATGGCGCTGATGCTGAAATAGCCCGACGCCGCGGCGAAGTCGACAGGCAGCAACTGGTCGAACAGACCGCAGTCCATCAACCAGTCGCGGATTTCTTTGTTCAGTAAGGTCGGTTCTGACATGTTGGCACGGTCTTTTTCTTGTGTTTGTTGCAGGTTCAGTTTGGCCCGGGTGTAAGTAGACCTCTGAGACAGACTCTTGTGGGAGCAAGGCTTGCCCGCGATGGCATCAGTTTGATCTGACAGACAGAACTGAGTCGCCTGTATCGCGGGCAAGCCTTGCTCCCACAAAGTCTTGCTCCTACATTGGACTGGGGTTTATCTGGGCCCGGCGCATGGAGCTAAGACCCAGCCATCCCACAGAGTTCCTCAGGCCACCCTCAAAACCTTCAAGACAAATGCATATTCGAGCGCTACGTCACGCAATCCCTGGTAGCGCCCGCTCATTCCGCCATGGCCGGCGCCCAGTTCGGTCTTGAGCAGCAGGGGGTTGTCGTCGGTCTTGGTGGCGCGCAATTTCGCCACCCACTTGGCCGCTTCCCAGTACTGCACACGGCTGTCGTTGTAACCGGCGATTACCAGCAGCGCCGGGTACGCCTGGGCGCTGACGTTTTCGTACGGGGCGTAGGCCCGGATCCGATCATAAACATGCGGCTCCTCTGGATTGCCCCATTCGTCGTATTCGGTGACGGTCAGCGGCAAGTCCGGGTCGAGCATGGTATTGAGCACGTCGACGAACGGCACCTCGGCAATCGCCACCTTGAACAGCTCCGGACGTTGATTGAGCACCGCGCCGATCAGCAGGCCACCGGCGCTGCCGCCGCTGATTGCCAGTTGCTCGGCGGTGGTGAAACCGTTGCTGATCAAATGTTCGGCGCAGGCGATGAAGTCGCTGAACGTGTTGTGCTTGTGTTCCTGCTTGCCGGCGCGATACCAGGCTTCCCCCAGTTCGCCGCCGCCGCGCACATGGGCGATGGCAAACGCTACGCCGCGATCAAGCAGGCTCAGCCGCGAGTGGGAAAACCACGGGTCGAGGCTTTCGCCATAGGCACCGTAGCCGTACAGGTACAGCGGTACCGGCTGGCCGAGGGCTTCGCGCTTGACTACCAGGCTGATGGGCACCTGGGTGCCGTCCGGCGCCGTCGCCCAAAGCCGCTGGCTGACGTAGGCATCGGCGTCGAACGGGCCCAGTACCGGGGTTTGCTTGAGCACGACCTGTGCGCCGCTGGCCAGGTCCAACTGGCGGATCTGCGCCGGCCGGTTCAGGGCCTCGTAGCGCAGGCGGATGCGATCGCTGACGAACTCCAGGCTGTTCTGCACATGCAGGCTGTAGGCCGCGTCCGGCAGTTGCACCCGATAGGCCGGCAAGCCCTGTGGGTGCACCTCGATGATTGGCAGGCCGCCTTCGCGCAGGCTCAAGGTCATGGCCCCGGCGTTCAGGCTCAGGCCGTCGATCATTACCGTGTCGCTGTGGGGGATCAGGTTCTGCCAGTCGGCCTCGGTCGGCGCCACGCCCGTATCGGCGGCCTGGTACAGGGCGAAGTTGATTCCGTCGCGGTTGCTACGGATCAACCAGGTCCATTGGCCATCGAGCAGGCCGTGGTCGACGTCGTATTCATGGTTTTCCACGCGGGGCGCCAGGCAGGTAAAGGGGCGCTGCGGTTGTGCGGCGTCCAGTACCCAGACTTCACTGGTGGTCTTGCTGCCCAGGGACAGGATCAACTGCTTTTCCGAGCTCGAACGATAGCAGTGCAGGAAGAAGCGCCCGTCCGGTTCGTGGAACACCTCTTCGGCGGCAGTGCCGTCCAGGCGATAGCGCCAGAGCTTGTGGGGGCGATGGGTGTCGTCCAACTCGCCGAAAAACAGCGTCAGGCTGTCGTTGGCCCAGGTCATGCTGCCGTCGCAATCGGCGAAGGACAGTTCGCTGACCTTGTCGTTGGACAATTCCTTCACGAACAGGGTGTAGATCTCGTCGCCCGTGGTGTCCAGGCTGTAGGCCAGGCGCTGGTGGTCGGGGCTGATGCTGAAAGCGCCCAGGGAAAAGAAGCCGCCGCCAGCCAGCACATTCGGGTCCAGTAGCAGTTGTTCACGGCTTTCATCCACGCTCAGGCTGTCATCGGCCGGACGCGGGCAGCGGTAGTGGCGCGGGTATTCGTCACCGGCCGTGGTACGGGTGTAATACAGGTACGGGCCCCAGGGCGAGGGCAGCGACAGGTCGGTCTCGAGGATCCGACCCTTGATCTCCTGGAACAGGGTTTCGCGCAGTTCGGCCTGGTCGGCGAGTTGCGCCTCCTGGTAACTGTTTTCCGCCTTGAGGTAGTCGAGCACGGCGTCGGTGTCGCGTTCCTGCAGCCAGGCGTATGGGTCAACACCGGGGTCCCTGCGGGCAATCGGGGCGTTGGAAACGTGGGCAGATAGGGACATGAAAGGCTCTCGAACGTTGTACGAAAAGGGACACGTGGCCTGGACAGAACCAACCACACAGGCCATTCGCCAGACGCCGGGGCAGCCTGACGAGCGAAAAGCCGTTACTATAAGCGTCTCTTTGCCTGCCTTGCCATGGACACCATGACCGAGAATGACTATCTGATCGCCTGGGGCCTCTACGCCTTCGCTGCCCTGGGTTGCCTGTTGGTGTGGATGCGCATGACCCGCTGGATGTGGCGCTGGTTGCGCGAACCGCTGCGGTTGCTGATGGCGGTGTTGCTGTTTTGCCCGACCATCGTTGATCCGGTGAAGGACAAGATCGCCCCGGCCCTGGCCATTGTTGCCCTGGACGTGCTGTTCAAAGTCGGCAACAACGTCTGGCGGGCGGCTTCCGATCTGCTCATGTACGGCATGATCGCCTTCGGCCTCTACTTCATTTTGGTGCTGATCCGCTTCCCCATCGAGCGGGCCGCCAATGCTCGCAAGGAACGGGCCGCCGCCGCAAAAGCCGCCGCCGCGGTCGATGAGCCGGAGGACGAGCCACCGTTCGGCGTGGCCGGTGATGACCGTTACGGTCGTCCGCCCGTGCCGAGCAACCCCCAGCGTTCGCGTATCGAACCGCGCCTGTAACCGGGCCTGCCCCTTGAAGCGAGAGTTCGAGCATGTGTGAGTTATTGGGCATGAGCGCCAATGTGCCGACCGACATCGTGTTCAGCTTCACCGGGCTGATGCAGCGCGGCGGCAAGACCGGGCCGCACCGGGACGGCTGGGGCATCGCCTTCTATGAGGGCCGTGGCCTGCGCCTGTTCCAGGACCCGGCCGCCAGCAGCGAATCGGAAGTGGCGAACCTGGTGCAGCGCTATCCGATCAAGAGCGAAGTGGTGATCGGGCATATTCGCCAGGCCAACGTCGGCAAGGTCTGCCTGTCCAACACGCACCCGTTCGTGCGTGAGTTGTGGGGCCGTAACTGGTGTTTTGCCCACAACGGCCAGCTCGCCGATTTCCGGCCGGGCGTGAGCTTCTACCGCCCGGTGGGCGATACCGACAGCGAAGCGGCTTTCTGCGATCTGCTCAACCGCGTGCGCCAGGCCTTCCCCGAACCGGTGGAGGTGGAACAATTGCTACCGTCGCTGATCGAGGCCTGCGCCGAATACCGCAGCAAAGGCGTGTTCAACTGCTTGCTCAGCGATGGCGACTGGCTGTTCTGCTATTGCTCGACCAAACTGGCCCAGATCACCCGTCGCGCGCCGTTCGGCCCGGCGCGGCTCAAGGATGTGGATGTGATTGTCGATTTCCAGGCTGAAACCACGCCCAACGACGTGGTCACGGTGATCGCCACCGAACCCTTGACCGAAAACGAAACCTGGACCCGCTACGAACCGGGCCAATGGAGCCTGTGGCGACGCGGCGAATGTGTCAGCCACGGCCGGACCGAATAAGGACGTCACGTTATGTTGCTCAGTTATCTACGGCTGGTGTTGTTCGCGGTGGGCCTGTTGGTTGGGGTCCAGGTGCCGGGCTTCATCAATGATTACGCCAAGCGGGTCGAGGCGCACCTGATCGAGGCGCAGACCGGCCTGCAAGGGTTCCAGGGCACTGCCAACCAGTTCTTCAAGGGCGACATGCAAGCCCTGGTGGCCCATTACCGTGCCAGCGAAGACCCGATCTTTCGCAGTGACGCCGACAGCCTGAACACCTTGCTCGTGCGCCAGCAGGCCCTGGACAAGCAATTCCAGGCGATGCAAGGCCCGTGGTACATCCGCTTGCTGCAAGTGGCGCTGGCCGCCGATCCGGACATCCGCAAGGAAACCTGGAACGGCTACAGCTACCAGATCCTGTTGACCCCCGAGGCCATGATCTGGGGCATCAGCGGTGCGTTGTTGCTGTCGTTCGGCCTGGAATGCCTGTTCCGCCTGATCGACTGGGTGGTGCTGGGCGGCAAGCGCCTGCGCCAGGGCCGGCCGATTGAGGAGCGCGACCTGCGCGGGCTGTAGCGCCGCAGCGAGCCTCTGTCGCGAGGGCGTTTGCTCCCGCTGGGGCGCGTTGTAGGAGCTGTGTAGGAGCTGTCGAGCGAAGCGAGGCTGCGATCTTTCTCCAGACACTTGAGTCTCCAGCGAAAGATCAAAAGATCGCAGGCTTCGCCAGCTCCTACAGGGACCAGCGGGAGCAAGCTCTCATGGAGCAAATTACAACCCTGTGATTTTTAAGGCTGAAAATACATATCGATCGTTCCCACGCTCCTGCGTGGGAATGTCGCCAGGGACGCTCCGCGTTCCGCTTCTGGAAGAGAGCGTGGGAACGATCAAAATAAATTCCCTCGCCACAAGACCTGTTCCCTGCGCGACAGCGCAGCGTCGAAGACGCGGCGGGGACTCCCTCGCCACAAAGGCGGTCCGCCTTTCCTGGCGATGTTCTGCCCAATCAAGTTTTTCTTATGACCCCGCCAAGGTTTTATTCGTTGGACGGGATCGCCCGTGCGCTCAAGAATCGACGCATCGGTCTCCACGTCAGCGTCGTCGAGACTTACAACAATAAAACTGCGGAGAACCACCATGAGTGCACCCGACACGCTCGGCGTCCCCCAATCCCAGGCCCGTTCCGGCCCATTCGATTGGTATCGCAACATCAACCAGCAGGAACGTCGCACCTTCTGGAGCTGCAAGATCGGCTACGCCCTGGACGGCATGGACACGCAGATGCTCAGTTTCGTGGTGCCGACCCTGATCGCGATGTGGGGCATTACCACTGGCCAGGCAGGCCTGATCCACACCAGTACCTTGATCGCTTCAGCCATTGGCGGCTGGGTGGCGGGCATTCTCTCGGACCGCATCGGTCGAGTACGCACCCTGCAACTGACGGTGCTGTGGTTCGCCTTCTTCACGTTCCTGTGCGGCTTTGCCCAGAACTACGAACAACTGTTGATCGCCCGCACACTGATGGGCTTCGGCTTTGGCGGCGAGTGGACTGCGGGTGCGGTGTTGATGGGCGAGGTGATCCGTGCCAAGGATCGCGGCAAGGCGGTGGGCATGGTGCAGTCAGGTTGGGCCCTGGGCTGGGGCATGACAGCGATCCTGTATGCGCTGCTGTTCTCGGTGCTGCCGCCGGAAGACGCCTGGCGCGCACTGTTCATCCTCGGCATCGTGCCGGCGGTGTTCGTGATTTTCGTCCGCCGGCTGGTCAAGGACCCGGAAGTCTATAACCAGGCCAAGGCCCGGCAAACACCGAGCAACCCGGCGAAATTCTACGAGATCTTCGCCCCCGGCATCCTCTTCACCACCATTCGTGCCTCGTTGCTGACCACCGGTGCCTTGGGCGGTTACTACGCGATCACCTCCTGGTTGCCAACGTTCCTCAAGAATGAGCGTGGCTTGAGCGTGTTGAGTACCGGTGGCTACCTGGCGATGGTGATCGTCGGTTCGTACGTCGGTTACGTCGTCAGCGCGTATCTGTCGGACATCCTGGGTCGGAAAAAGAACTTCGTCCTGTATGCCGTCGGCTCTTTCACCATCGTGCTGCTGTATACCCAACTGCACGTGAGCAATAACGTGATGCTCTGGCTGGGCTTTCCCCTGGGGTTCTTCGCTTCCGGGATGTTCAGCGGCATGGGCTCGTTCCTCACCGAACTGTTCCCTACGCGCATCCGTGGTTCGGGGCAGGGTTTCTGCTACAACATTGGCCGGGCGGTGGCAGCATTGTTCCCGCTGTTGATTGGCCTGCTGAGCCAGAAAGTGCCGCTGAGCGTGGGTATCGGAGCGTTCGCCGCAGTGTCCTATGGCGTGGTGATCCTCGCGGCGTTGAGCCTGCCGGAAACCCAAGGCAAGCAGTTGGAAGCCGAGTAACTGATAACTTGTGGGGCCTGGGCTTCATGGCTTGGCCCCATGATCAAAAGAAAGAACCTACAGGAGCGTTCACCGTGAGCCGCCTGCTATTGAACTGCGACATTGGCGAAAGCTTCGGCAGCTGGACCATGGGTCTGGACGCCGAGGTGATGCCCTTCATCGATTGCGCCAACATCGCCTGCGGCTTTCATGCCGGCGACCCGAGCATCATGCGCAAGACTGTCAGCCTGGCCCTGAGCCACGGCGTGCGGATCGGCGCGCACCCGGCCTATCAGGACCTGGCGGGTTTCGGCCGCCGCTCCATGGCCTATGGCGCCCAGGAATTGCAGGACTTGCTGCATTATCAGATCGGCGCCCTCGACGGCATCTGCCGGGCGCAAGGCGGACGGGTCAGCTACGTCAAGCCCCACGGCGCGATGTACAACGACATGATGGCCAACCCGGCGCAACTGCGCGCGGTGATCCAGGCCGTCGCGGCCTATGATCGGCAGCTGCCGCTGATGCTCATGGCGACCCGGGACAACAGCGCCGCCCAGGCCCTGGGCGACGAGTACGGCCTGACCCTGTGGTTCGAAGCCTTTGCCGACCGCGCCTATGACAGTGCCGGTCGCCTGGTTTCGCGGCAAGCACCGGGCGCGGTGCACCACGATCCCGAGGTGATTATCGGGCAGGCCCTGACCATCGCCCGCGGCGATGCGTTGACCGCCAGTGACGGCAGCGCCTTGCACCTTATGGCCAACACCTTGTGCGTACACGGCGACAACGCCAGCTCCGTGGCGGCCGTGCAACGCATCCGCGAAGCCCTGGACCGGCAGAGTGCGCCATGAGACCACGCTTGGAAGTGGTAGCTGTGGACTGCTTGATGGTGCGCCTGTTCGATGAGATCGCCGAGGCCAACATGCCCTGGATGCTCGCCGCCAGCGAACGCCTGCGAGCGGTGTTTGCCGAGCATCTGATTGACCTGGTGCCGTCCTATACCACGTTGATGGTGCACTACGATTTGCTCGCCCTGAACCCGGTGCAGGCTCGTGAATTGATCGACGAGGCGTTGAATGACCTTTCACCGGATGCCCGGTCCGCCGGCCAATGCCATGTGCTGCCGGTGTGGTACGACCTCCGGGTCGGGCCGGAGCTGGAGCTGCTGGCGAGCCGCAGCGGGCTGACGGTCGCCCAGGTGATCCGCCGCCACAGCGAACGCGAGTACCAGGTGTTTGCCCTGGGCTTCGCTCCCGGCTTTGCCTTCATGGGGCTGGTGGACGAGGAACTGGCCGCACCGCGCCTCGACACGCCGCGCAAGCGCGTGGCAGCGGGCAGCGTTGGTATCGCCGAGCGCCAGACCGCGGCGTATCCGGTGGTATCGCCCGGTGGCTGGAACCTGATCGGTCGCACCCCGACCAAACTGTTTGATCGCGAGCGCGACGGCTACAGCTTGATGCAGCCGGGGGACACGGTGCGTTTTGCCCCCGTGGACCATGCCGAATTCATCGCCCTGGGTGGCGACGACACACCGTTGGAGGCCCAGGCATGAGCCGGTTGTTGATCGAGGCCAGCACCCCGCTGTGCCTGTTGCAGGACGCCGGCCGTTTCGGCGTGAGGCATCTGGGCGTGACCCAGGGAGGCGCGGCAGACTGGTTGTCGATGGCCTGGGCCAACTGGATGCTCGGCAATGCCCTGGGAGCCGCGGTGGTGGAGATTACCCTCGGCGGTTTCACCGTGGTGGCCGAAGAGGATTGCGTGCTGGCGCTGGCCGGGGCGGACCTGGGTGCACGGATAGACGGCCAGGGGGTGGCGTCGTGGCGCTTCTTCAGCTTGCGCAAGGGCCAGGTGCTGGCGCTCACCCAGCCCGTGCTCGGTGCCCGGGCCTACCTGGCAGCTCCCGGTGGTTTCAATGCGCCTGCGGTGCTGGGCAGCCGGGCGACGGTGGTGCGTGAGGAACTCGGTGGCCTGGATGGGCGAGGGCGGGCGCTGAGTCGCGGCGAGCACCTGAGCTATTCAGGCGCGGCGACGCCTCGGCCCATGCCGCACACGCGGATTCCGGACTTCCAGCAAGCGCAGCCGCTGGACTTGATCCTGGGGGCGCAGAACGGTGCGTTCAGTGGACGAAGCCTGTTCGATGCGTTCAACACCCCATGGACGCTGGACAGTCGCGCCGACCGCATGGGCATGCGCTTGCTGGGCACGGCGTTGGAATATCAGGGGTCGGCGATGATTTCCGAAGGCATTCCGCTCGGTGCCGTGCAGGTGCCACCGGATGGCCAGCCGATTGTGCTGCTCAACGACCGGCAAACCATCGGTGGCTATCCACGCCTGGGCGCCTTGACTCCGTTGGCCCTGGCCCGGCTGGCGCAATGCCTGCCGGGGGCGCAGGTGCGGTTGCGGCCGGTGGTGCAGGAGGTGGCGCATCGACAGCAGGTGGAGTGCCTGCACGTTTTTCTCGACTGCTAAAAGCATCGCGAGCAGGCTCGCTCCCACACTGGATCTTCGTCATACACAAGATCCCTGTGGGAGCGAGCCTGCTCGCGATGAGGCCCTGAAGGGCACCAAAGAACTTTACTTGGAAAGAAACCGCATCCCTTCCTCCAACCCCCGCAAGGTCAGCGGGTACATCCGGTCTTCCACCAACTCGCGCACGATGTTGGTCGAGGCGGTGTAGCCCCAGGTGTCCTTGGGGTACGGATTGATCCAGATGAGCTTCTTGTACTTCTCCATGAAGCGCTGCATCCACACATAACCGGCCTCTTCGTTCCAGTGTTCGACGCTGCCGCCGGCCTGGGTGATTTCATAAGGCGCCATGGCGGCATCGCCGATGAAGATCACTTTGTAGTCGGCGCCGTACTTGTGCAGCAAATCCTGGGTCGAGGTGCGCTCCGAGGTGCGGCGCAGGTTGTTCTTCCACACCGATTCATAGACGAAGTTGTGGAAGTAGAAATACTCCAGGTGCTTGAACTCGGTCTTGCAGGCCGAGAACAGTTCTTCGCAGATCTTCACGTGGGCATCCATCGAGCCACCGATGTCGAACAGCAGCAACAACTTGACGGTGTTGCGTCGTTCCGGGCGCATCTGGATGTTCAGAAGACCGGCATCGCGGGCGGTGTGGTCGATGGTGCCGTCGATGTCCAGCTCTTCGGCCGCACCCTGGCGGGCGAACTTGCGCAGACGGCGCAGGGCGATCTTGATATTGCGGGTGCCCAATTCCACCTGGTCGTCGAGGTTCTTGTACTCGCGCTGGTCCCAGACCTTCACGGCCTTGCCCTGGCGCTTGCCGGCGTCGCCGACCCGGATGCCTTCGGGGTTGAAGCCGCCGGAGCCGAATGGGCTGGTCCCGCCGGTGCCGATCCATTTGTTGCCGCCGGCATGGCGTTCCTTCTGTTCTTCCAGGCGCTTCTTGAACTCTTCGATCAGCTTGTCCAGGCCACCGAGGGACTGGATCTGTGCCCGCTCTTCGTCGGTCAGCGAACGTTCGAATTCCTTGCGCAGCCAGTCTTCGGGAATCAACGCCTGGAGGTGGTCGTCGAGTTTCTCCAGGCCGTTGAAGTAGGCGGCGAAGGCCCGGTCGAACTTGTCGAAATGCCGTTCGTCCTTCACCAGGATCGCCCGGGACAGGTAATAGAACTCGTCCATGTCGGCGAAGATCACCCGCTGTTTCAGCGCGTTGATCAGGTCCAGCAGTTCGCGCACCGACACGGGCACCTTGGCGGCGCGCATCTCATTGAACAGGTTAAGCAGCATGGCAATCGCCCTCGCTCTTGTTAGACGAAGAGGATCAGCGAGTGCCGCGACGGCTCATGAACGCCAGGCGCTCGAGCAATTGCACGTCCTGTTCGTTTTTGACCAGGGCGCCGGCCAGCGGCGGTATGGCCTTGGTCGGATCACGTTCGCGCAGCACCGCTTCGCCGATGTTGTCGGCCATCAGCAGCTTGAGCCAGTCCACCAGTTCGGAGGTGGAAGGCTTTTTCTTCAGGCCCGGCACCTTGCGCACGTCGAAGAACACGTCCAGCGCTTCGCTGACCAGGTCCTTCTTGATGTCCGGGTAATGCACATCGACGATTTTCTGCAGGGTGACGCGGTCGGGGAAGGCGATGTAGTGGAAGAAGCAGCGACGCAGGAACGCGTCCGGCAGTTCCTTTTCGTTGTTGGAGGTAATGATGATGATCGGCCGTTGCTTGGCCTTGATGGTTTCGTCGGTCTCGTAGACGTAGAACTCCATCTTGTCGAGTTCCTGCAGCAGGTCGTTGGGGAACTCGATGTCGGCCTTGTCGATTTCATCGATCAGCAGGATCACCCGCTCCTCGGACTCGAACGCTTCCCAGAGCTTGCCTTTCTTCAAGTAGTTGCGCACGTCGTGGACCTTGTCCACGCCCAGTTGCGAGTCCCGCAGGCGGCTGACCGCGTCGTACTCGTAGAGGCCCTGGTGGGCCTTGGTGGTGGACTTGATGTGCCAGGTGATCAGGCGCGCGCCAAAGGATTCGGCCAGTTGTTCGGCCAACATGGTCTTGCCGGTGCCCGGCTCGCCCTTGACCAGCAATGGTCGCTCCAGGGTAATGGCGGCGTTCACGGCCAGTTTCAGGTCATCGGTGGCCACGTAGGCGCTGGTGCCTTCGAACTTCATCTGCAATTCCTCGAACGGTGTCGCCGGCCTGGCGAGGCGGGGCGCGGGAAATAAATATCGTGCCCGACTATAACGCGGCGCCCCGCCGACTGTGAACGCAGACGCTGTATTCAGTCTCTGAATGGGGCGTCACATGTTGACTCGGTTTCGGCGCCTTGCCAGTATTGCGTATCGCCAATTTGGCGATACGCTCGGTGGCATGTCTACTAAATATCGATTCAGAGATACCTATCGCATTCAGTTGCGGGAAAGGGATCATCCTCCGCCCCATGTCCACCTCACGGGTGGCGGAGTGGATGTGGTCCTGAGCCTGGAAACCGTCCAAGTCATGATGGGGCGGGCGCCGCCATTGATTATCAAGGAAGCGCTGGACTGGGTCAGGGCTCATCAGGCGCAACTGCTGGAGGATTGGCAACGATGCTACCCATGAAACGGCCGCGGCTAATGGCCGTGCAGCCTGTATTGCCGTTCAGTCTGGACCTGACGTTTATCGACGGTCAGCAACTGAGGCTGGACTTGAGCGCCGATGTACAACGTTATCCCGGCTTGCAGCCTTTGCTGAAAGACGGAGCGTTTGCGGGCGCAATTTTGGGCGACGATGGCTGGAGCGTGGAATGGCCCGTGCTGGATATCCAGATCGGTGCCGATACCTTGTATCTGGACGCACTGGCGCAGAACGCCGTGGACGAAAATACCCGCATCTTCATCGGTTGGCGTGCCCGCACCGGTCTGCCGCTGAACCAGGCGGCTGAAGCACTGGGGATCAGTGCTCGCAGCATCAGCCGCTACAGCAGTGGCCGTGAGGCTGTGCCGCGTTCGCTGGCCCTGGCGTGCCTGGGCTGGGACTCGTTGCAACGTAGAGGCGCAAGCGTGGCGGCGGAACCGACCGGTCGTTATACCGTCACGCGCGAACCCTAGTCGGTCGAAGGCGGCGGCTGCTCATAACGGGCATTGAAGGCCTCGACGAAACCATTGCGCAGGATCTGCAGGAAGGCTTCGAAGGCGCTGATGTCCTGTTGGTGAACATTGCCGCTGAGTTCCACCCGGGTGGCGAACTGGTTCTTGCGCTGGTTCTTGAGGGCCGTTTCGCCTGTACCCACCAGCGCTTCCCAGACCGAGCGGAAGATGTTTTTGTTCTGGTTTTCCACGTCCTGCTGCCAGTCGAACACGTCAACATCGCGCAGCAATGGCTTGATGTAGCCGCTGAGCCTGGCGTTGTCGGCTTCGGCCTCGATCACCAGGTCGCCGTGGCCAGCATTGAAATCGAATTTGCCATAAGCCGCGGCGAAATCGTTCAGGCGCTTGAGCTCGATGTTCGTGGCCCGCAGGCGGAAGTCGAAGTCCTCGAAGTTGCTCAACGGGTCGAAGGTGGCCTGCATTTCCAGCGGCGCGTGTTCGGCCACCAGGGCCTTGCCCTCGAAGCGGGCGTCGCGCTTGCCTTTGGTGTCGACGACGTTGGTCAGGTTGTAGAAGCTGGCGTTGACCTCGGTGGCCCGCAGGTTGACCGGTGGTTTGGAGTTGAAATTGCGAAAGGTGACCTTGCCGTCCCGGATACGCACTTCGTTGAAGGTGATGGGCAGCAGTTTGCTCAACTGCTCGCGCCAGTTGGTGCCCTGGCCGGTCTGGGAGTTCTGGCGGTTGGCGCCGCCGTCGACGAAGTTCACTTCGGCGCGGGCGAATTCAACCTCGGCGACCACCGCATGCTCGTACCACAGCGAGTGCCAGCTCACAGACAGGTCCACCCGCGGTGCGCTGACGAACGGCACCGGGACCTTGCCATCGACCTTGACGATTTCCAGGCCATTGATCCGGTAGGCACCGCGCCACAGGGCCAGGTCCACGTCGGTGATCCGGCCGCGATAATCGCCCATGTTGGCCAGTTTTTCGTTCAGGTAGTCGCGTACCAGGTAAGGCAAGGTGAAATGCAGGGCCACCAGCACCGCGGCGATGGCGGCGAAAACCCACAGCGGCCAGCGGTATCGACGCTTCATGTCAGTCAGTCTCCAGCGTTTGTTGAGGGAGCGCCTTCTAATGCCATTGACTGTCTCAGCAACGGGAACGTTCGGTGCAACTGGACGCCCATGGGCAACAGGCATACCTTTAAAGGCTTACATTCCCGCTGCATCAAGGACCCAGCCATGAGCCGTATATTCGCTGACAACGCCCATTCCATCGGTAATACGCCGCTGGTGCAGATCAACCGCATTGCCCCGCGCGGTGTGACCATCCTGGCCAAGATCGAGGGGCGTAACCCAGGGTATTCGGTCAAATGCCGGATCGGTGCGAACATGATCTGGGACGCTGAAAGCTCGGGCAAACTCAAGCCGGGCATGACCATCGTCGAACCGACTTCGGGCAACACCGGGATCGGCCTGGCGTTCGTCGCCGCCGCCCGTGGCTACAAGCTGATGCTGACCATGCCCGCCTCCATGAGCATCGAGCGACGCAAGGTGCTCAAGGCCCTGGGCGCGGAGCTGGTGCTCACCGAACCGGCGAAGGGCATGAAAGGGGCGATCGAAAAAGCCGCCGAGATCATGGCCAGCGATCCAGCCAAATACTTCATGCCGCAGCAGTTCGATAACCCGGCGAACCCGGCGATCCACGAAAAAACCACCGGTCCGGAAATCTGGAACGACACCGACGGCGCGGTGGACGTACTGGTGGCTGGCGTGGGCACAGGCGGCACCATCACCGGGGTTTCGCGGTACATCAAGAACACCTGTGGCAAACCGATCCTGTCGGTGGCGGTCGAGCCCGAGGTTTCGCCAGTGATTACCCAGGCGATGGCGGGCCAGGAGATCAAGCCCAGCCCCCACAAGATCCAGGGGATCGGCGCCGGGTTCGTGCCGAAGAACCTTGACCTGTCGATCGTTGACCTGGTCGAGCGGGTCTCTGACGACGAGTCCAAGGCCATGGCCCTGCGCTTGATGCAGGAGGAGGGCATTCTTTGCGGGATCTCTTGTGGCGCGGCGATGGCCGTGGCCGTGCGCCTGGCGGAAAAACCGGAGATGCAGGGCAAGACCATCGTCGTGATCCTGCCGGATTCGGGCGAGCGCTACTTGTCGAGCATGTTGTTCAGTGATCTGTTTACCGAGCAGGAGATCCAGCAGTAACTGCCTGCAGGATGTGGCAGGCGGTTAAATCGCATTTTGGAAAGGGTGTTGACGGGCGTCAGCCAACGTTCAGGTCACGCATGCTAAGAAGGGAATTATTGCGTAATCCTCAACAGTGAATGTTGCGCCAGACGGTTTCCCGGCCAGGCCATGATCTATAACATGGCCGGCCGCTGGGCTGGGCTGGGCTGGGCTGATGGTGTTGCGTAAGTTGTTTTTGGACAAGGAGTTATAAAATGACCGTTTCGTTTGTCGCCAAGGCCTCGGTGTTGCTGCTGTTTTTGGGCAGTACGCTTTATGTGCATTTGCGTGGCAAGGCGCGTTTGCCGGTGTTGCGTCAGTTCGTCAACCACTCGGCGCTGTTCGCCCCCTATAACACCTTGATGTACCTGTTCTCCGGCGTGCCCTCGAGACCTTACCTGGACCGCAGCAAGTTCCCCGAACTGGATGTGCTCAAGGACAATTGGCAAGTCATCCGCGACGAGGCCATGCACCTGTTCGACGAGGGCTACATTCGCGCTGCCGAGAAGAACAACGACGCGGGTTTCGGCTCGTTCTTCAAGAAGGGCTGGAAGCGTTTTTACCTCAAGTGGTACGACAAACCGCTGCCGTCGGCTGAGTTGCTGTGCCCCAGGACGGTCGCGCTGGTCAGCCAGATCCCCAATGTCCGGGGCGCGATGTTTGCCCTGCTGCCGGGTGACAGCCATCTGAATCCTCACCGAGACCCCTTCGCCGGTTCGTTGCGTTATCACCTGGGCCTGTCCACCCCCAATTCCGACGACTGCCGGATCTTCGTCGACGGTCAGATCTACGCCTGGCGCGACGGCGAAGACGTCATGTTCGATGAAACCTATGTGCACTGGGTCAAGAACGAAACCCCGCAGACCCGCGTGATCCTGTTCTGTGATGTCGAGCGGCCCTTGAAAAGCCGGTTGATGACCCTTCTCAACCGCACCATCAGCGCGTTCCTCGGCCGCGCCACCGCGCCACAGAACCTGGATGATGAACACGTCGGTGGCATCAACCGGGCCTATGCCTGGAGCAAATCGTTCAGCGACGGCATCAGTGGCCGGGTCAAGCAGTTCAAACGCAAGCATCCCAAGGCCTACCGGGTGATGCGGCCCTTGTTGGCAGTGGTGGTGCTGACGGCGCTTGGCTATTGGTTGTTCGTTTAAACATTGCGCAGTCCATCGAGCGCTGGTTATAGTCAGCGCTCCTCGGGTTTTCGAACCCACTCCTTCAAGAGATCGGCTCATGCCTGCATCCCCTGTCATCGCGGTCGTGGTTCCAGCGTTCAACGCTGGCGTCGTGCCGTGTGGGAGCCAGCAGCCTGCGCAGATCGGTCAATACCCTCCACCTGTCAGTAGCTCATCGGTGTACGCCTTCGTATCACCGCCGGGTGTTGGCATTCAGGGCTGATCGGCAACGGTTGCCATCCCCTGTGCCCGCCTGAAAAAACTACTGGACTTCAGCTTCGGCTGAGTTGGCTTTTTGCCTGACTACAGGTGGTATCCATGTTTTCCCTTTCCAAAAACGCCTTGTTGGCGGCGGCTTCCACGAGCCTGTTCGTTTTGCTGTGGAGCAGCGGGGCGATCTTTTCCAAGCTGGGCCTGGCCCACGCTTCTCCCTTCGCCTTTTTGCTGATCCGTTTTGCCATTGCGCTGTCGGCGCTGGTGCTGTTGATTCCGTTGCTCAAGTTCAAGCTGCCCAAGACCGGCAAGCCGATACTGTACGCGGCGACCACCGGGCTCGTGCTGCTGGGTGCCTATCAGATTTTTTATTTGCTGGCGCTGCAAATGAGTGTCACGCCGGGGGTCATGGCAACCCTGATGGGCGTGCAACCGATCCTGACCGTGGTGCTCATGGAACGGCAGCGTTCCTGGTCGCGGATGTTTGGCCTGGCGCTGGGTTTGGTCGGGTTGGTGATGGTGGTGTACCAGGGCATCGGCCTGGCCGGCATGTCCCTGGCCGGGATGCTCTGCGGGTTGCTGGCACTGGTGAGCATGACGGCCGGTTCGATCATGCAGAAGCGTATCACCGACAACCCCCTGGGCACGCTGCCGGTGCAGTACCTGGCCGGGCTGGTGCTGTGCGCGGTGTTCGTGCCGTTCCAGCCGTTCCATTTCGAGTACAGCACGGGGTTCTTCATGCCGGTGTTGTGGATGGGGCTGGTGGTGTCGGTGCTGGCGACATTGCTGCTGTACCGACTGATCGCCCGCGGCAACCTGGTGAATGTCACCAGCCTGTTCTACCTGGTGCCGGCGGTGACGGCGATCATGGACTACCTGGTGTTTGGCAACCGGCTGGCGTTGTTGAGCTTGCTGGGGATGGTGCTGATCATCGTGGGGTTGGTGTTTGTGTTTCGTAAAAGTCGCTGAGCTTTGGCTGCTCGCTGACTGAACAACCGCCATCGCGGGCAAGCCTTGCTCCTACAGGTCATGTACAAGCCTTGCTTCCACAGGTGATGTGTAGTCCTTGTGGGAGCAAGGCTTGCCCGCGATGGCATCTTGCGCCGCACCGATGAACTACCGGGCAGACACCTCAGCCGGTTTCACCACCCCTGGCTTGAGCACCAACCACAACGCCGCCGCAATCAACACCCCACCATACAGATGCGCCATCCCCAACGGCTCATCCAGCAGCAACGCCCCCCACAGCACGCCGAACGGCGGGATCAGGAAGGTTACGGTCATGGATTTGACCGGGCCGATGGAACTGAGCAGGCGGAAGTAAAGAATGTACGCCAGCGCGGTACATACCAGGCCCAGCCCCAGCAGCGACAACCAGACGCTCCAGCCACCCCAGCTGGCCGGTGGTTGGCTGATGACGCTGTAGCCAAACAGCGGCAGCAAGAACACCGTGGCGCCGAACATGCTGCCCAGGGCCGAGAGACGGCTGTCCAAGCCACCTTGCTGATCGAGCCAGCGCCGGGTGAGGAAACCGGCAAAGCCATAGCAGGTCGTGGCCAGCAGGCAGGCGAGGGCGCCCATCAACAGTTGCAGGTCGAACGCTACCGGGCCGGCGCGGGTCAGGATGCCGACGCCGAACAACCCCAGGCAGACACCGCTGACCTTGGCGGGGGTGAGTTTTTCGCTGAAGAACAAGCCGCCGATCAACACCCCCATCAACGGCGTGGTGGCGTTGAAGATCGCCGAGTAACCGGCCGGCAGCACCTGGGCCGCCAACGAATAGAACGTGGCCGGAATGCCCGAGTTGATCAGGCCCAACCCCATCACGACTTTGAGCTTGCCGCGAAAATTCCAGTCGACGCGCATCAGGGCCAGGATCACCAGCAGCCCGACGAAGGCGATGGACACGCGAAAAAATGCCGTGGGGATTGTGCCAATGACGGGGGCGATAATGCGCATGAACAGGAAACTGGCGCCCCAGATAGCGGCCAGTGACAGTAAACGCAGGATATCGACGAGGTTCACAAGTCATTCCTTCCTTGATTGGGCGGCAAGTGTCGCCGCCCTGAATAGCGATGGCAATGGTTGCGTTGCCGCGTGATTGGCCTCTAAGCTCAGTCGCCAATAACAAGCATGACCCGCCGAGGTTTACCCTATGCCGCAGCCATGGCCCGCCATCGAAATCGCCCGTTCGATCCTCGACGGCTTCGACGATTATCGTGAGCACTTCCGGCAGATCACCGACGGCGCCCGCGCCCGGTTCGAGCAGGCGCTGTGGCTGGAGGCGCAAGCGGCTTCGGCGGCGCGCATCAACTTGTACGAAGAAAAAGTCTTCGAAACCGTCGCCAGGCTGCACAAGGCCTTCGATGATGAAACACTGATGGATGTGAGCTGCTGGCCGCTGGTCAAGAGCGCCTACATCAGCCTGATCGACCTGCGCTTCGACGATGAGCTGTCGGAAACCTGGTACAACTCGATCTTCTGCGGGTTGTTCAGCCACGACCTGATCAGCGACGGCACCATGTTCATCCACACCACCCGGCCCAGCCTGCGCCGGGCCCGTGCAGCCCAGACCCGCACCTACAAACCCCAGGGGCAGTTGGACCGGATGCTGGCGAGCGTGTTCGCCGATTACCGTTTCAGCGAAGACTACGCCGACTTGCCGGGTGACCTGCGGCGCCTCGAAGCGCAGTTGCGCGAGAACCTGCCGGACTGGGTCTGCAAGGACCCGGAGCTGACGGTGGAGTTGTTTTCTTCAGTGCTCTATCGCAACAAGGGCGCCTACCTGGTGGGCCGGATCTACACCCGCGAGGACCAATGGCCGCTGGTGATCCCGCTGTTGCACCGCGAGGGCCGGGGTATCCAGATCGATGCGCTGATTACCGACGAGGCGCAGGTGTCGATCATCTTCTCGTTCACCCGCTCCTACTTCATGGTGGATGTGCCAGTGCCGGCGGAGTTCATCGGCTTTCTCAAGCGCATCCTTCCAGGCAAGCACATCGCCGAGTTGTACACCTCCATCGGTTTCTACAAGCACGGCAAGTCCGAGTTCTACCGGGCACTGATCAACCATCTGGCGAACACCGACGACCAGTTCATCATGGCCCCGGGTGTGCGTGGCATGGTCATGAGCGTGTTCACCCTGCCGGGCTTCAACACGGTGTTCAAGATCATCAAGGACCGCTTCTCGCCGTCGAAAAACGTCGACCGGGCCACGGTGATCGAGAAGTACCGCCTGGTGAAGAGCGTCGACCGGGTCGGGCGCATGGCCGATACCCAGGAGTTCGCCGATTTCCGTTTTCCCCTGAGCAAGTTCGAGCCGGCGTGCCTGGAGGAGCTGCTGGAAGTGGCGCCGTCCACGGTGTCGGTGGAAGGCGACACGGTGCTGATTCGTCACTGCTGGACCGAACGGCGCATGACACCGCTGAACCTGTATTTGGAAAACGCCAACCAGGACCAGGTGCGCGAGGCGCTGGAAGACTATGGCCTGGCCATCAAGCAACTGGCGGCGGCCAATATCTTTCCCGGCGACATGCTGCTCAAGAACTTCGGTGTGACCCGCCACGGCCGCGTGGTGTTCTACGACTACGATGAAATCTGCTTCCTGACCGAAGCCAACTTCCGCCACATCCCCCAGCCCCGCACACCGGAAGACGAAATGGCCTCCGAGCCCTGGTATTCCATCGGCCCGCTGGACGTCTTCCCCGAAGAATTCCCGCCGTTCCTGTTCGCCGACGCCGGGCAGCGCAAGCTGTTCGACCAGTTGCACGGTGAGTTGTACAACGCCGACTACTGGAAAAGCCTGCAAGAGGCGATTCGGGCGGGGAAGGTGATCGATGTGTTCCCGTATCGGCGCAAGGGGTAGAAGCAGCTTCAAGATTCAAGCTTCAAGCTTCAAGCTTCAAGCGGCAAGTTTTGAGTTTCAGGCCAGTGCCGCTTGCAACTTACAGCTTGCAGCTTGAAACTTGCCGCTGCTCCTATTCCCCTTGCGTACCTGATGACTGACCAATTTCCCGCTATCGACAAGCTGCTGAAAAACCTCGACCACGCCATGCTCGCCGACCGTCACCGGTTGCGGCGTCAGTTGCTCGAGCTGCGCAAGAAGCCCGACGAGGCCAAGCTGGCCCAGTGGGTGACGCGCATGCAGGCGTCGTGCGATCAGGTGTTGGCGCGCAAGGCGAGCCTGCCGGTGATTCGCTACGACGACAATTTGCCGATTGCCGCCAAGCGCGACGAAATCAAGGACGCGCTGCTCAAGCACCAGGTGCTGATCATCGCCGGCGAAACCGGCTCGGGCAAAACCACGCAGTTGCCGAAGATCTGCCTGGAGATCGGCCGCGGCCAGCATGGCTTGATCGGCCACACCCAGCCGCGCCGGATCGCTGCGCGCAGTGTGGCGAGCCGGGTGGCCGAGGAACTGGCCACGCCCTTGGGGGCGCTGGTGGGCTATCAGGTGCGGTTCGAGGACCAGAGCGACGCCAACACCCTGATCAAACTGATGACCGACGGCATCCTGCTGGCCGAGACCCAGAATGACCGCTACCTCGAGCGCTACGACACGATCATCGTCGACGAAGCCCACGAACGCAGCCTGAACATCGACTTCCTGCTGGGTTACCTCAAGACCCTGCTGCCGCGCCGTCCCGACCTGAAAGTCATCATCACCTCGGCGACCATCGACCTGGAGCGCTTTTCCAAGCACTTCGATGACGCGCCGATCGTCGAAGTCTCGGGCCGCACCTTCCCGGTGGAAACCTGGTATCGCCCGCTGACCCTGGAGCAGGACGAGGAAGGCAACCGGGTCGAAGACGACTTGACCGTCGACCAGGCGATCCTCGCCACCCTCGATGAAATCGCCGCCTACGAGCGCAGCGAGCGGCGCAGCCCTGGGGACGTGCTGGTGTTCCTGCCAGGCGAGCGGGAGATTCGCGACGCCGCGGAAATGCTGCGCAAGGCCCAGCTCAAGCACACCGAGATTCTGCCGCTGTATGCGCGCCTGTCGCCGGCCGAACAGCAGCGCATCTTCCAGTCCCACCCGGGCCGTCGCGTGGTGCTGGCGACCAACGTCGCCGAAACCTCGCTGACCGTGCCGGGCATCCGCTACGTGATCGACAGCGGCACCGCGCGCATCAGCCGCTACAGCTATCGGGCCAAGGTCCAGCGCTTGCCCATCGAAGC
The DNA here is from genome assembly GCF_001425105.1 of Pseudomonas sp. Root401. Lineage (NCBI taxonomy): Bacteria > Pseudomonadati > Pseudomonadota > Gammaproteobacteria > Pseudomonadales > Pseudomonadaceae > Pseudomonas > Pseudomonas sp. Root401. Next base: position 160,081 of record NZ_LMDO01000014.1, read on the forward strand.
CATTTCCCAGGCCAGCGCCAACCAGCGCAAGGGCCGCTGCGGGCGGGTCGAACCGGGCATCTGCGTGCGGTTGTACAGCGAAGAAGACTTTCTTGGACGGCCGGAATTCACCGACCCCGAGATCCTGCGCACCAACCTCGCGGCGGTGATCCTGCAGATGCTGCACCTGCGTCTCGGCGAGATCACCGATTTCCCGTTCATCGAGCCGCCGGATGGCAAGGCCATCAGTGACGGTTTCAACCTGCTGCAAGAATTGTCGGCGGTGGACCGCAACAGCCAGTTGACCCCGCTCGGTCGCCAGTTGGCGCGCCTGCCGGTGGACCCGCGTATGGGCCGCATGCTGTTGGAAGCGGCGAAGCTGGGCAGTTTGCAGGAAGTGTTGATCGTCGCCAGCGCCATGTCGATCCAGGACCCGCGCGAGCGTCCGCCGGAGCGCCAACAGGCGGCGGACCAGGCCCATGCCCAGTGGAAGGACGCGGATTCGGACTTCGCCGGGCTGGTCAACCTGTGGCGCGGTTTCGAAGAGCAGCGCCAGGCCCTGACCGCCAGCCCGCTGCGCAATTGGTGCCGCAAGAACTTCCTCAATTACCTGCGCCTGCGCGAGTGGCGTGATTCCCATCGGCAGTTGAGCCTGATCTGCCGCGACATGCAGTTGAGCCTCAACAAAGAACCGGCCGACTTCCCGAAATTGCACAAGGCGGTGCTCTCGGGCCTGTTGAGCCAGATCGGCCAGAAAACCGAAGACGGCGATTACCTCGGCGCTCGCCAGCGGCGGTTCTGGGTCCACCCCTCGTCGGGCCTGGGCAAGAAGCGTCCGCAATGGCTGATGACCGCCGAGTTGGTGGAAACCACCAAGCTGTATGCGCGCATGGTGGCCAAGATCGAACCGGACTGGATCGAACCGCTGGCCGGGCACCTGATCAAGAAAAACCACTTCGAACCCCATTGGGAGAAGAAGCGCGGGCAAGTGGTGGCTTATGAGCAAATCACCCTGTTCGGGCTCATCGTCGTTGGTCGCCGGCCAGTTCACTACGGGCCGGTGGACCCGGTGGTCTCCCGTGAACTGTTCATCCGCGAGGCGTTGGTGCGCGGCGAGATCCAGTCCAAGGCCAAGTGCCTGAGCGCCAATACCCGGTTGCTGGAGCAACTCGACGAGCTGGAAGCCAAGGCCCGTCGCCGCGACATCCTGGCGGACGAGGAAACCCTGTTTGCCTTCTACGACGCGCGCTTGCCGGCCGAGATCCACCAGACCGCGACGTTCGACAGCTGGTACCGGATCAACAGCCAGAAGGACCCGCAACTGTTGATCATGCGCGAAGAAGACGTGCTGGCCCGCGAAGCCAGTGAAGTCACCGCCGCGCATTACCCCGACACCTTGCGCGTCGGCGACCTGACCTTGCCGCTGAGTTATCACTTCGAGCCCAACCACCCGCGCGACGGCGTGACGTTGCGAGTGCCGGCGCCACTGCTGCCGATGCTGCCGCCGGAACGCCTGGAATGGCTGGTGCCGGGGGTGATCGAGGCCAAGTGCATCGCCCTGGTGCGCAACCTGCCCAAGGCCTTGCGCAAGAACTTCGTGCCGGTGCCGGATTTCGTCAAGGCGGCGCTGCAGCGCATCACCTTCGCCGAGGGCTCGTTGCCGCAGTCCCTGGGTCGCGAATTGCTGCGCATGACCGGCGCGCGGGTCAGTGACGAAGCTTGGGCTGAAGCGGCCCAGCAGGTGGAAAACCACCTGCGCATGAACCTGGAAATCGTCGACGGCCAGGGCAAGTTCCTTGGCGAAGGCCGCGACCTGGCCGAGTTGACGGCGCGTTTTGCCGAAGCCAGCCAGGCGGCCCTGGCCGTACCGCAAACGGCGAAAAGCCAGGCGCCGGTGGAGGCGAAGGTCTTCGCGCCGGTGGCCGAGAAAACCCAACAGAAGATCGCCGGGCTGTCGATGACGGTCTACCCGGCGCTGGTGGAAGAGGGCGGCGTGGTCAAGGAAGGGCGATTCCCGACGCCGGCCGAAGCCGAGTTCCAGCATCGCCGCGCTTTGCAGCGCTTGCTGATGCAGCAATTGGCCGAGTCGGCCAAGTTCCTGCGCGGCAAGCTCCCGGGGCTGACGGAATTGGGCCTGCTGTACCGCGATCTGGGCCGCATCGACAGCCTGGTGGAAGACATTCTGCTGGCCAGCCTCGACAGTTGTGTGCTCGAAGGCGAAGCGAGCCTGCCCCGTGACGGCGCCGCGCTGGCCTCCCTGGCCGAGCGCAAGCGCGGCGGCTGGACCGAGCACGCCGAACGCCTGGCGAAGCTGACCCTGGACATCCTCAAGCTCTGGCATGGTTTGCAAAAACGCTTCAAGGGCAAGATCGACCTGGCCCAGGCCGTGGCGCTGAACGACATCAAGCAGCAACTCAGCCACCTGGTCTACCCGGGCTTCGTCCGCGAAACCCCACATCAGTGGCTCAAGGAACTGCCGCGCTACCTTAAGGCAATCGAGCAACGCTTCGAGAAGCTCGGTAGCCAGGTGCAGAAAGACCGGGTCTGGAGCGGCGAGCTGTCGAACCTCTGGGCCCAATACCAGGCCCGCGCCAGCAAACACGCTCAGGAAGGCAAGCGTGATCCGCAACTGGAGCTGTACCGCTGGTGGCTGGAGGAATACCGGGTGTCGCTGTTCGCCCAGCAACTGGGGACCAAGGTGCCGATCTCGGACAAGCGCCTGGGCAAGCAGTGGGGGCAGGTGGAGGGTTGATGGCAAAGACCATCAAACCCCTGTGGGAGCGAGCTTGCTCGCGATAGCGGTGGTTCAGCCTGCATTGATATTGACTGATACACCGCCATCGCGAGCAAGCTCGCTCCCACAGGGTATGGTGTTGTAGTGAAGGGAGAATGGGCCAAACGCCAGCGTTTATGGCAAACTTCGCGGCTATAAATGCCGGTCCCGTGGTTTTGAGCTTCAATGCCTCGGGCGGATCGGAATAAAGCGATGCCAGGGCTGCTTCCCCGGATGGGAAAAGTCCCTTTGTGTATTGGTACGTCGGTGCCAATGCTTTCTGCCTGAACAGATCAGAGACACGACCATGCATAACGTCGTCATCAGCGGCACCGGCCTGTACACCCCGGCCAACAGCATCTCCAACGAAGAGCTGGTGCAATCTTTCAATACCTATGTCGGGCAATTCAACGCCGATAACGCCGACGCCATCGCGCGCGGTGAAGTCGAGGCCTTGACCGAATCCAACGCCGCGTTCATCGAAAAGGCTTCCGGCATCAAGAGCCGCTTTGTCATGGACAAGGACGGCATTCTCGATCCACAACGCATGACCCCACGCTTGCCCGAGCGCTCCAACGACGAGTGGTCGGTGCTGTGCGAAATGGCCATCGGCGCCGCGAAGCAGGCCCTGGAACGCGCCGGCCGCACCGTCGCCGACATCGACGGCGTGATTGTCGCCTGTTCCAACCTGCAGCGGCCGTATCCGGCCATCGCCATCGAGGTCCAGGAAGCCCTGGGCATCGACGGTTTCGGTTTCGACATGAACGTGGCCTGTTCCTCGGCAACTTTCGGCATCCAGGCAGCGGCCAACAGCGTGCAACTGGGCCAGGCCCGGGCGATCCTGATGGTCAACCCGGAAGTGTGCACCGGTCACCTGAACTTCCGTGATCGCGACAGCCACTTCATTTTCGGCGACGCGGCCACCGCCGTGATCATCGAGCGGGCGGACCTGGCGACCTCGCCGTACCAGTTCGACGTGGTCAGCACCAAACTGCTGACCAAGTTCTCCAACAACATCCGCAACAACTTCGGCTTCCTCAACCGCGCCGCGGAAGAGGGCGCCGGTAGCCGCGACAAGTTGTTCGTCCAGGAAGGCCGCAAGGTGTTCCGCGACGTCTGCCCGATGGTGGCCGAGCTGATCGGTGCTCACCTGGAAGAAAACCAACTGAACGTTGGCGAGGTGAAGCGCTTCTGGCTGCACCAGGCCAACCTGAGCATGAACCACTTGATCGTGCGCAAACTGCTGGGACGCGAAGCCACCGAAGAGGAAGCACCGGTGATCCTCGACCGCTACGCCAACACCAGTTCGGCCGGTTCGGTGATTGCGTTCCACAAATACCAGGATGACCTGCCCAGCGGCTCGGTCGCCGTGCTCAGTTCGTTCGGCGCCGGTTATTCGATTGGCAGCGTGATTTTGCGCAAGCGTTGATCCACTGTTGCTGCGTCGAATTTTTTTGTGGGGGCAAGTCCTTGTGGGAGCAAAGCTTGCTCGCGAAACAGGCGACTCGGTTTATGGAGGACCGCGTCGCCTGCATCGCGGGCAAGCCTTGCTCCCACGCCACAACCGCGATCTATCCAGCAATAGGACGTTTAATGACGGTCACCGACGACACCCTCCTGCTCCAACGCCTCCTGGCCGGTGAGCAGCAGGCCTACAAGGAGCTGGTCAGCGCCTACCAGAGCCCTATGCGCGCCGTGGCCTATGCCATCGTCGGCAGCCGCCATGCCGACGAAGTGGTGCAGGACGCGTGGCTGTCGGTGGTGCGCAATCTCAGTGGCTTCCAGGGGCGTTCCAGCCTCAAGACCTGGCTGTTGACCATCACGGCCAACGCCGCCAAGGGCCGCTACAAGCAGAATCGTCGGGAGGTGTTGCTCGACGATCTGCCGTCCCCCCACGGCACCCTCGGCGATGATCGTTTCGCCGCCGATGGTCATTGGCTGCTGGCGCCGTTCGCCTGGCACCAGGACACGCCTGAGGCGTTGCTCACGATGGAGGAATTACGCGATTGCCTGGAGCACACATTGCTCAGCCTGTCGGAACTGCAAGGCAGCGTGCTGAACCTGAGGGAACGCCAGGGGCTGGAGCTGGAAGAAATCTGTAATCTTCTGGATATTTCGCTCTCCAATGTGCGAGTGCTGTTGCATCGCGCCCGGCTGAAAGTCTTCGCGACCGTTGAACATTTCGAGGAAACCGGCGAATGCTGACCTGTAAGGAACAAGTGGCGCGCTCCAGCGATTATCTCGACGGCCAGTTAAGTTTTCGTGAACGCCTGATGGTGCGTCATCACCTGATGTTCTGTGCCAAGTGCCGGCGTTTTATCCGCCAGATGCGCCTGATGCAGGCGACCCTCAAAAAACTGCCGCAACCGCCGATCCCCGACCTGGATCACCTCGCCGAGAAACTCGCCGCCGAGCGCCGCAAAAACATCCGCTAAACCCGTAGGAGCTGGTAGAAACTGGTAGGAACTGGTAGGAACTGGTAGGAGCTGGTAGGAGCTGGTAGGAGCTGTCGAGTGCAACGAGGCTGCGATCTTCCCCCTAACGATTGAGTATCAAGCGAAGAAGCAAAAGATCGCAGGCTTCGCCAGCTCCTACGGTTATTCCCATTCGAAGTAAAAAGTTCCGCTGTCATAAAATCTTTATGTGATAGCAACTCGCCTGACACAACCCATCGCCAAGATCCCCTCCCAACACCAGCGGGCCCAGTTCCGCGTGTTTTCTAACGGCATAGACTACCAACAGGGGAATTCTTCGATGATCCGCAAGCACTTCGCAGGTGTTGCCGCCAGCGCACTGGCAATGGCAGTAACCGCCCAGGCTTTCGCCGGCACCGTCACCACCGATGGCGCCGATATCGTGGTCAAAACCAAGGGCGGCCTTGAGGTCGCTACCACTGACAAAGAGTTCAGCTTCAAGCTCGGTGGTCGTTTGCAGGCTGACTACAGCCAGTTCGACGGTATCTACACCAAAAATGGTGACACTGCCGACGCCGCTTACTTCCGCCGCGCGTTCCTGGAGCTTTCCGGCGTGCTGTACACGGATTGGGCCTACACCATCAACTACGATTTCTCTCATAACGCTGGTACTTCGGAGGACGGCTACTTCGACGAAGCGTCCCTGGCCTATAACGGCTTCAAACCGGTCTCGATCAAGGTCGGCCGTTTCGACCCGGACTTCGGCCTGGAAAAAGCCACCAGCTCCAAATGGGTCACTGCTCCTGAGCGTAACGCCGCCTACGACCTGATCGATTGGGCCAACGGCCACCAGAATGGCCTGGGCCTGCAAGCGTCCAGCACGTTCGCCGATTCGTTCTACGCTTCGGCCGGTGTGTTCAGCAAGGATAACAATGACACCGACGGCAACAGCGTCAAGCAAGTCAACGGTCGCTTCGTCTTCGCGCCGATGCACGACGCCGGTAACGTCCTGCATTTTGGTGTGAACGTGGCGTCACGCGATGTCTCGGACACTGTGTTCGACGCACGTTATCAATCGCGCTTGGGCATGCGAGGCGTGGTGACGGGTGGCGGCAACGACGCTGGCACCAACGGCAATCGTCCTCTGCTTGGCGGTGCCAACAACTCGGCGGCCGGTTCGTACGACAGCGACACCGCCTTCGGCCTGGAAGCCGCTTTCGCCATGGGCCCAGCGTCGATCCAAGGTGAATACATCAGCCGCAAGACCAAAGCTGACAGCGCGGCCTTCGAAGACATCAAAGGCCACGGCTTCTACGTCCAGGGTGCCTACACCATCACCGGTGAATCCCGCGGCTATAAAGTCGGCAAGTTTGACGCGATCAAGCCCCAGAACAAATCCATCGGCGCCTGGGAAGTGTTCTACCGCTTCGACAGCCTGACCGTCGAAGACGACAACATCACCACGGCCTCGGCGACTCGTGAAGTGGGCGATGCCGAAGCCAAGGTGCACAACCTGGGTGTGAACTGGTATGCCAACGAAGCGGTGAAAATCACCGGTGCCTACGTCAAGGCCAAGACCGACAAAGTCACCAACGCCAATGGCGATGACGATGGCGACGGTTTCGTAGTCCGTGCCCAGTACGTGTTCTAAATCGCGCTGACTTGATACAGAGCTCTTTCTTCATCCGTTAAAGCTCCTTTCGACCCCGCCTCTGGCGGGGTTTTTTTATGTGCGCCCGGTCAGGATCGGCGATACTCGCTCCATCCGTCGTCTGGCTATCGAGTAACCGCATGCCGCTTCACGTCTTGGACAGCCTGTCCGCCATCGCGCCGCACGAGTGGGACGCGCTGGTGCCCGCCAACCAGCCTTTCCTGCGCCACGCCTTCCTCAGCGCCCTGGAGGACAGCGCCAGCCTGGGCCCGCAATCCGGTTGGCAAGCCGAGCATTTGCTGCACATCGAAGACGGTCGTCTGCTGGCGGCCTTGCCCAGTTACCGCAAGTGGCATTCCTACGGCGAATACGTGTTCGACCATGCCTGGGCCGACGCTTGCGCCCGCGCCGGCATCGAGTACTACCCCAAGCTGCTGACGGCGGTGCCGTTCAGCCCGGTCAGTGGCCCGCGGTTGCTGGCAGCGCGCGCGGAAGATGGCCTGGAACTGCTGGGTAGCCTGCCCGGCTACCTGGAAATCGAAGGGCTTTCCAGCGCCCACATCAACTTCACCGACGCCTTCACCGACGGGGCACTCGCCGGGCAGGAGGGCTGGCTGCAGCGGATCGGCTGTCAGTATCACTGGCAAAATCGCGGTTATCGGGACTTCCAGGATTTTCTCGATGCCCTCAGTTCCCGCAAGCGCAAGCAGATGCGCAAGGAACGCGAGCAAGTGGCGGGGCAGGGCATCGCGTTCGAATGGCTCGAAGGTCATCAGTTGGACGAGGCGCAGTGGGATTTTGTCTACGCCTGTTACGCCAACACCTACGCGATACGACGCCAGGCGCCCTACCTGACCCGAGCGTTCTTCAGCCTGCTGGCCGAACGCATGCCCGAGGCCATCCGCGTGGTGCTGGCCAAGCAAGGTTCGCGGCCGGTGGCGATGGCGTTCAGCCTGGTGGGTGGCGACAGTTTCTATGGACGTTATTGGGGCTGTCTGGCGGAGTTCGACCGCCTGCACTTCGAGACCTGTTTCTACCAAGGCATGGACTACGCGATTGCCCACGGTTTGCAGCGCTTTGACGCCGGTGCCCAGGGTGAGCACAAATTGATTCGCGGGTTCGAGCCGGTGATTACCCGCTCATGGCATTACCTGCGCCACCCCGGTTTGAAAGCGGCGGTCAAAGATTTTCTCGCCCGGGAACAGGAGGGTGTGCTGGCGTATGCCGAAGAGGCGAAGACAGCACTGCCTTATCGGCAGTGCTGATCTTCGCGGGTGTGACTCAGCGGTTTTCCTGGCCTAGCCAGCGGTACGAGACACCGCCGATGACGGCGCCCAGCAACGGCGCTACCCAGAACAGCCACAGTTGCTCGATGGCCCAGCCACCGACAATCAGCGCCGGACCGGTACTGCGGGCCGGGTTGACGGACGTGTTGGTGACCGGAATCGAGATCAGGTGAATGAGCGTCAGGGCCAGGCCGATGGCAATCGGTGCCAGCCCGGCGGGCGCACGTTTATCGGTGGCACCGAGGATGATCAGGATGAACATCGCCGTCATGACCAGCTCGGTAACAAAACCGGTCGCCATCGAATACCCACCCGGCGAATGCTCGCCGTAACCGTTCGCTGCCAGGCCGGACGCGGCCAGGTCAAAGCCTTCCTTGCCGCTGGCGATGAAGTAGATCAGCGCGGCGGCCAGCACACCCCCTATGACCTGGGCAATGATGTAGGCGGGCAACTCCTTGGCCGGAAACCGCCCGCCCACGTACAAGCCCAACGAAACGGCGGGGTTCAGGTGGCAACCCGAGATATGCCCGATGGCGAACGCCATGGTCAACACCGTCAAGCCGAAGGCCAGGGCAACCCCCAGCACGCCAATCCCTGAGGCAGCCAATACCGCGCTGCCACAGCCGCCCAGTACCAGCCAGAACGTACCCAACAACTCAGTCGTTGAACGTTTGAGTAAAGACATAAGTATCCTTGATAAAACAGTCGTGATAATCGGTTATGCATCCAGCAGTATTACGACAGGTTCATCTCCAGAACCTGAGCTGAGTACAGCAGAGTGCTGCAACAAATCCAGCGACAAAAAAACCGCCAGCGTCATGGACGGTGGCGGTTCTGGCCGTGGTCGAGGGGGAGTATGTGGTTGCGGTGTGGGCTAGATGGATCCTGGACAGAATTTTTCAGAATGGCGTTCGGACACTGGGCTGTGGGAGCAAAGCTTGCTCGCGATGCAGGCGCCTCGGGCCATCCGGGAGACCGCGTCATCTTCATCGCGGGCAAGCCTTGCTCCCACACGATCCCCACGCCTCCTGCCTGTAGAAGCCAACCCGACTCAGTCGATCCCCACGAACCCACCCGTCTGGTGCTGCCACAGCCGCGCATACAACCCGCCATGGGCCAGCAACTCGGCATGGCTACCGGTTTCGGCGATGCGGCCATTCTCCAGCACCACCAACCGGTCCATCCGGGCGATGGTGGAGAGACGGTGGGCGATGGCGATCACGGTCTTGCCTTGCATCAAGGTCTCGAGGCTTTCCTGGATCGCCGCCTCGACTTCCGAGTCCAGCGCTGACGTCGCTTCGTCCATGATCAGGATCGGCGCGTCCTTGAGCAGCACTCGCGCAATAGCGATGCGCTGACGCTGGCCGCCGGACAGTTTCACGCCGCGCTCACCCACATGGGCATCGAAGCCGGTGCGGCCTTCGGCGTCCGACAGCAAGGGAATGAACTCATCGGCCCGGGCCTTGCGCACGGCTTCCCAGAGTTGCGCATCGGTGGCGTCTGGCTTGCCGTAGAGCAGATTGTCGCGAATCGAACGATGCAGCAGCGAGGTGTCCTGGGTAATCATGCCGATGCGCTCGCGCAGGCTTTCCTGGCCGACTTCGGCGATGTCCTGGCCGTCGATGAGAATGCGCCCGCCCTGCACGTCATAGAGGCGCAGCAGCAGGTTGACCAAGGTGGATTTACCCGCACCGGACGGGCCGATCAGGCCGATTTTCTCGCCGGGCTTGATGGTCAGGTTCAGGTCGCCGATCACGCCGCTTTTCTTGCCATAGTGGAAATCCACGTGCTCGAAGCGCACCTCGCCCCGGGCCACCGCCAGGGGCTTGGCCTGGTCACGGTCGGTGACACTGACCGGCTGGGCGATGGTCTGCAAACCATCCTGGACCATGCCGATGTTTTCGAAGATGCCGGTGACGACCCACATGATCCAGCCGGACATGTTGACGATGCGGATCACCAGCCCGGTGGCCAACGCGATGGCGCCGACGCTGATCAGCGACTGGGTCCAGAGCCACAAGGCCAGCGCGGTGGTGCCGACGATCAGCAGCCCGTTCATGCTGGTGATGACCAGGTCCATGCTGGTCACCACCCGGCCAGCCAACTGGGCTTTTTCGGTCTGCTCCTGGATGGCTTCGCGGGCGTATTGCTGTTCGAAATTGGTATGGGCGAACAGCTTGAGGGTGGTGATGTTGGTGTAGCCATCGACGATTCGGCCCATGAGCTTGGAGCGGGCATCGGACGACACCACCGAGCGTTCCTTGACCCTCGGCACGAAGTAGCAGAGTGCGCCGATGTAGGCGGCAATCCACATCAGCAGCGGGATCATCAGGCGCCAGTCGGCTTCGGCGAACAGCACCAGGGAACTGACGGCGTAGATCAGCACGTGCCACAGGGCATCCACGGCCTGAACCGCCGAGTCACGCAGGGAGTTGCCGGTCTGCATGATGCGCTGGGCGATGCGCCCGGCGAAGTCGTTCTGGAAGAAATTCAGGCTCTGCTTGAGCACGTAGCTGTGGTTCTGCCAGCGAATCAGGCTGGTCATGCTGGGGCTCAGGGTCTGGTGCACGAGCAGGTCATGCAGGGCCACGAAGATCGGCCGGAAAACCAGCGCCACCACGGCCATCCAGGCCAGTTCCAGGCCATGGACCTTGAAGAAGTCCACATTGGGCGTGCCCTGGGTCAGGTCGATGATGCGGCTCAGGTAGCTGAACAGCGCCACTTCGATCAACGCGCCGATCAGGCCCACCACCAGCAATACGGCGAAGCTGGGCCAGACTTGTTTCAGGTAATAGGTGTAGAAGGGCAGGACGCGATTCGGCGGGGCCGAGGTGGGGGCGTCGCGGAAGATATCGATCAGTGTTTCGAAACGGCGATAAACCATCAGTCAATGCCCTGGCAAGGGCTCTCCTTTTTGCTATGGGCGGCGCGGGATCACCGCGTCGCCCAGGCTTGCCGTGTGCCTCTTCAGTCGACGCGCTTGGCCGACTTGATGAGCACAGGGTCGATCGGCACGTTTTGCATGCCTTGTTTGGTCGTGGTCTGGGAGTTGACGATGATGTCCACCACGTCCATGCCCTTGACCACTTTGGCGAACACCGCATAACCGGCGTCACGGCCCGGGTCGAGGAAGGCGTTGTCGGCCACGTTGATGAAGAACTGGCTGGTGGCCGAGTCCGGGTTGGAGGTGCGCGCCATCGACAAGGTGCCGCGAACATTGTGCAGGCCATTGCTGGCTTCGTTCTTGATCGGTGCCTTGGTGTCTTTTTGCTGCATCTGCTGGGTAAAGCCGCCGCCCTGGGCCATGAAGCCCGGGATCACACGGTGAAAAATCGTGTTGTTGTAGAAGCCGCTGTCTACGTACTCAAGGAAGTTCTTGGTACTGATGGGGGCCTTGACCGGGTCCAGTTCGATTTCGATCTGGCCGTTGGTGGTGTCCAGCAATACATGCGGTGCCTTGGCGGGTGTCGCGGCCATCAGGTTGGCGGCAAACAGTACGGTGCCGGCGGCAAGGGCGATTTTTTTCAGCATGGGGTCAGTGATCCTGAGTGGTGGAATCGGTTGCGGTCAAAAAGTCGAGCAGGGTTTGGTTGAAGCGTTCGGGTTGATCCAGCGGGGTAGCGTGCCGTGAATCGGCGATGACCACCAGCCGTGCGTCGGGCAGCAGTTTTACATAGGCTTCTTTCAGCGCCACCGGGGTGTAGTCGTGGTCGGCGCAGATGACGAGGGTTGGACAGGCAACCTGCGAAAGTCGTTCCTGAACGCCCCAGCCTACGATCGCATCGAAGCTGGCGAGATAAGCATGTTTGTCGTTCTTTGCCCAGCGCCGGGCCATTTCCAGGCGTAACTCGGTTTGTTCGGGCTTGGGGAACAACTTGGCGCCGAGTGCCTTGCCGATGGTCTCCAGGCTGAGCAGGCGCATCAGGCTCCAGCGCTTGAACCATTGCCAGCAATCGTCGGGCGTGCGGACTTTGACTTCGGGCGCGCTGTTGACGATGCACAGGCTCTTGAGCCGTCCGGGTTCATCCACCGCCAGTTGAAAACAGATCATGCCGCCCATGGACCAGCCCACCAGATGCACCGGGCCCAGGCCCAGGTGTTCGATCAAGGCGATCAGGTCGGCGCTGAAACCTTCGATGCCGTAGCGCCCGCGCGGCTTGTCGGAGCGACCGTGGCCGCGCACATCCACCACGATCAGGTGATAGTGGGTGGACAGCACCGGGATCTGTTTTTCCCAATCCTGGGTACTGGAACCCAGCCCGTGGACCAATACCAAGGGCGTGCCGTGGCCGTATTCCTCGTAGTGCAGGTTGCAACCTTCGTGCTCGAAATAGGCCATCGTCGAAGTCCTTGTCAGGCTTGTTCAGGGGCGGCGAACGGTGCATCCAGCGGCGCAGTGTCGAAGGTGCGCAGCAATTCGACCAGGATTTGCGTGGCCGGGCCCAGGGGTTTTTCCTTGTTCGAATACAGATAGAAGCTCGGGTTGCGACTGCCGCCCTGATCCAAGGGTAGCTGTTTAAGCGTGCCTTCCTTGAGTTCCCGCTCAATCAAGTGCCGGGGCAGCCAGGCGAAGCCCAGGCCGCTGCCTACGAAGGTCGCGGCGGTGGCCAGGCTGCCGACGGTCCAGCGCTGCTCGGCACCGAGCCAACCCACGTCGCGAGGTTGCTGGCGTCCGGAGTCGCGGATCACCACTTGTAACTGGCTTTCCAGGTCCTGGAACGTCAGCTCGCGGTTGAGGCGATGCAGGGCGTGTTCGGGATGGGCCACCGCGACGAATTCAACGTCGCTCAACTCTGCCCCCAGATAACCAGGAATGCTGAAGCTGCTGATGGCCAGGTCGGCCACGCCTTCGAGCAGCACTTCTTCGACACCCGACAACACTTCTTCGCGCAGCCGCACCCGGCAGCCACGGCTTTGTGGCATGAACGCCGTCAAGGCGCGAACGAGGCGGGCGTTGGGGTAGGCCGCGTCGACCACCAGGCGCACTTCCGCTTCCCAGCCTTGTTCCATGTGGTGGGCCAGGTCTTCCAATTGGCTGGCCTGTTTCACCAGTTGCCGGGAACGGCGCAGCAGTACGCCGCCGGCTTCGGTCAGCACGGCCTTGCGCCCATCGATGCGCAGCAACGGCACGCCGAGCTGATCCTGCATGCGGGCCACGGTGTAGCTCACTGACGACTGGGAGCGATGCAGCACTTCAGCGGCCTGGGCGAAGCCACCGTGGTCGACCACGGCCTGCAAGGTGCGCCATTGATCAAGGGTCACGCGGGGCGCTTTCATATCGAGCTCCTCTTGTCCTAAGCTGGCAGTCCCTTGGTGGAGACTGCCGAATGAAGAAAATCTGTTGTGTGGTGCTGGCCTTGCTGCCACTGACTGCGTTTGCCTACCCGATCGATGTGGAAAAACACCTCAACGGCCTGAGCATCGACTACAACGCCTATGACACCGATGCCGATATCGGTTCCATCCAGGTCAATAACTACGGCAGCACCGACGCGGCTTGTACCGTGGTCTTCAGCAATGGCCCTGAAGCACCTCGCACCCGCAAGATCGAAGTCGCCGCCGGCAAGTTCAAGAACGCCACGGCCAAGTTCAACCGCAACATCATCAAGCTGCGCATCAAGCTGACCTGTCAGCCGAAATAGCCCGGCAGTGGGGCAGGCAATATTGCTTGCTCCGCTTATAAACGAATTTATCGATGCTTTACAGCAGTTATTTGCGCTTTTTCATCGATATGCTCGCGTTTAACCTTCACTCCATCGACTGACAACATTCTCAGATGGAGCCTACAAGCCATGTCCCGCGTTCTGATCATCGAAAGCAGTGCCCGCCAGCAAGACTCGGTGTCCCGTCAACTGACCCAGACCTTTATCAGCCAGTGGAAAGCGGCGCACCCGGCCGATGAAATCAGCGTTCGCGACCTGGCCATCAATCCGGTGCCGCATCTGGATGCCAATCTGCTGGGGGGCTGGATGAAGCCGGCCGAGCAGCGCAGCGACGTTGAAAACGCCTCGCTGGAACGCTCCAACCAACTGACTGATGAATTGCTGGCCGCCGACGTGCTGGTGATGGCTGCACCGATGTACAACTTCGCCATCCCCAGCACTCTCAAAGCCTGGCTCGACCACGTGCTGCGTGCCGGCGTGACGTTCAAATACACCGCCACCGGCCCTCAAGGCCTGCTGGCCGACAAGCGCGCCTTCGTGCTGACCGCCCGTGGCGGCATTCATGCCGGCGGCAGCTCTGACCATCAAGAACCCTACCTGCGCCAGGTCATGGGCTTCATCGGGATCCACGACGTGACCTTCATCCACGCCGAGGGCATGAACCTGGGCGGCGACTTCCAGGAGAAGGGCCTGAATCAGGCCAACGCCAAACTGGCCCAGGTCGCCTGATCCGTTAATCCTCGGATAATCGCCAGGTGGTCTATTGAGCTGGCGCTTCCCTTCAAACTGTTTTGCGCATCGAACCTCCCTTTGCACTTATTGCTCCTGAGTGCATCAGCCCGATTGAACGCGTTAGCGAGATCGGGCTTTTTTTTGGGCAATGGAAACAACGACCCTTTAAGATGGGCGGCCCTTCAAGCCTTGAGGGCTCGAAGATGTGCAGGCCCAGGCTTCACCCGGGTTTGGCAAGTCTCTCGATGCCTGCTGTGGTAATTTATGCGCGCAATTGCAGTAGGGAGACTGTGATATGTTCAAAGTCAAACGGAAAACATGGGCTTTATTCCTGGTCTATCTCATAGGGGCTGGCGGCTATATCTACTACCTCTATGTCCAGACGCAAAGCGTCCTCACTGACAACATTAATAGTAAATTGCTGCATGCCGCACTGGGCGCTTCGGCCATCCTCGGCGACCGTTACCATGACAATCTGGTGGATAAACAATCCAAATCGCAAGCGCAGGACTGGGATACCATCCAGCGGCTTTCCGGCTTCAACGAGTCCATGGGCACGGCTTTTGTCTATAGCGTGATCAAGCGAGATGCAAAGGCCTACCTGATCAGCTCCAGTGCATCGAAGAAAGAAATTCAAGAGAAGAATTTCGTGCGTTTTTTCGACCCTTATCCCGATGCCAGCCAGGCTTTACTCGATAGTTTTGAGCGCACCGAACCAACCTGGATCGACTACTCGGATCATTGGGGTGATTTTCGCGCGGTCTTTGTCCCGTTAAAATCACAGGACGGTACGGTGTATGTTGTCGGGGCGGAAATTACCTTGGCGGACTACTACCAACAACTTAATCATGACTCCCTGTACCACATCATCCTGGCCATCCTGGTATTTCTCGCTCTCCTCCTTTTACGCATGCGCGCTCATCTCCAGCAACTGCGGGTCAATGAGCAGGTATTGAACCAGGCAAAAAATGCCGCCGAAGACGCTGATCGTTCAAAAACCAGCTTTCTGGCAACCATGAGCCATGAAATTCGCACCCCGATGTACGGTGTCATTGGTGCGACCGAATTACTGGCCCGATCTGCCCTGGATCCCGAGCAACGCCGTCTTCTCACAACGATTCATTCCAGTGGACGGACCCTGCTGTCTCTCATCGATAACATTCTCGACCTTGCCAAAATCGAAGCGGGCAAACTTGAATTGAAACCTCGTGTTTTCGAAGTGAGAGCACTGGTTTCATCCTGTATGGAACTAATCCGGCAAAATATCCAGGACAAACCCATCGTGCTGGAGGCGCAGTTTTCCCCGGACGTACCGCCTTTGGTCAAAACCGATATGGATTGCCTTCGCCAGATATTGATCAACTTGCTGGGCAATGCGGGCAAATTTACCGAAGCCGGAAAAATATCGCTCCTGGTCACCACCAGCGGCTACGGCTCCCAAGCGTGGCTCGACTTCTCCATACGCGATACCGGCATCGGTATCCCCACGGAACGGCAAGACAATCTGTTCAAGCCCTTTGCCCAGTTTAAAGGGCCGGCCAGTCAACGCTTCACTGGGAGTGGGTTGGGTCTTTCCATCTGTAAGAACCTGCTTGAGGCGCAGCAGGGGACTTTATCGTTCACCAGCGAGCCTGGTGTCGGCTCGACATTCTCCTTCTCTCTCCCCCTGGCGCTTTTTTCAGTCTCGGAAATACCCATCAAGGATGATCATGCGACGGTTGGCTTCGACTCGTCTTTTGCCGAGGATTATCCGCTCGATATCCTTCTGGTGGAGAACCATCCGGTGAGCCAGAAAGTGGCCATGGCGATGTTACAAGAGTTGGGTTATGCCCCCGACCTTGCGCCAGATGGCCTGGAAGCGGTCAATCGTTGCATGGCTTCGATGCCAGAGATCATTCTGATGGATATCAACATGCCCGTGATGGATGGGCTGGAGGCCGTGCGTAGAATCCGTGAATTGCCCCAGGGCGATACTTGCTACATCGTCGCGTTCACCGCGAGTGTTTTTTCCAGCGAGATAGAGCGTTTCAGGGTCGCTGGTGCCGATGACGTCTTGACCAAGCCGGCAAACTTCCAGGCGCTGACCCGAGTGCTCCAGCGTGCCGCCAGCCATCGGCACCAGCGCCAGGCCACTCCTTGGGTCGTGGATGAAGTTCCAAGTTAGTGGGGTATCTGTGGGAGCGAGCTTGCTCGCGATGGCGGTGGGTCAGAAATACAGATGCTGACTGACACCCCGCCATCGCCAGCAAGCTCGCTCCCACCGTTCAAAACCGCTATCTTCGCCGCCATTCGAAACGAGGGGCGGTATGGGCTATCTACTTTTTGTGACATTGATCCAGGCGTTTTCCTTCAGCCTGATCGGCGAGTACCTGGCCGGGCATGTGGACAGTTATTTCGCGGTGCTGGTGCGGGTGTTGCTGGCGGGGCTGGTGTTCATTCCGCTGACGCGCTGGCGCCAGGTGGAGCCAGCGTTCATGCGCGGCATGTTGTTGATCGGTGCCTTGCAGTTTGGCGTGACCTACGTCTGCCTGTACCTGAGCTTCCGAGTGCTGACGGTGCCCGAGGTGCTGCTTTTCACCATCCTGACGCCCCTGCACGTGACCTTGATCGAAGACGCGCTGAACCGTCGCTTCAATCCCTGGGCGCTGATTGCGGCGCTGGTGGCCGTGGCCGGTGCGGCGGTGATTCGCTACGACCGGATCAACCCGGATTTCTTCATGGGGTTCTTGCTGCTGCAACTGGCCAACTTCACCTATGCCGCCGGGCAGGTGCTGTACAAACACCTGGTGGCTCGCCATCCGAGCGACCTGCCGCATTACCGGCGTTTCGGTTATTTCTATCTCGGTGCGCTGATGGTGGCGTTGCCGGCTTTCCTGCTGTTCGGCAAGGTTAACTTCTGGCCTGAAGCGCCGCTGCAATGGGGCGTGCTGGTGTTCCTCGGCCTGGTCTCCACCGCGTTGGGACTCTACTGGTGGAACAAAGGCGCGTGCCTGGTCAACGGCGGGACGCTGGCGGTGATGAACAACCTGCATGTGCCGGTGGGGCTACTGGTGAACCTGCTGATCTGGAACCAGCACGAGGCACTGGGGCGGTTGCTGCTGGGTGGGTCGGTGATATTGGCGGCGGTTTGGATCAGCCGGTTGGGGGTACGCCAACCGCCAGCTACACGCTGACCCCCTGTGGGAGCGAGCAGGCTCGCTCCCACAGGGGATCTCTGGTGTTTGAGGGTCAGACCACCTGCTTCTGCGGCTCGGGCAGGTGGCTCGCTCCCAGCACCGCCGGCAGCAACCCCGAGCGCAGGTCCGTGCCGCTCGGCTGCTGGTACAGGTTCAGCCCGAACTCCGGCATCACCGCCAGCAGGTAATCGAAAATATCCCCCTGGATACGTTCGTAGTCGGCCCATGCGGTGGTGCGGGTGAAGCAGTAGATTTCCAGCGGGATGCCCTGGGCGGTGGTTTGCATCTGCCGGACCATGCAGGTCATGTTCGGCTGGATCTCTGGATGGCTCTTCAGATAGGCCAGCGCATAGGCGCGGAAAGTGCCCAGGTTGGTCATCCGCCGACGGTTGGCCGACATCGCCGCAACGTTGCCCTGGGCCTCGTTCCAGGCCTTGAGTTCGGCCTGCTTGCGGCCGATGTAGTCGGTCAGCAGGCGCACCTGGGTCAGGCGCTGTTCTTCCTCGTCGTGCAGGAAACGTACGCCGCTGGCGTCGATGAACAGGCTGCGCTTGATGCGCCGCCCTCCGGACTGCTGCATGCCGCGCCAGTTCTTGAACGACTCGGACATCAGGCGCCAGGTAGGGATCGAGACGATGGTCTTGTCGAAGTTCTGCACCTTGACCGTGTGCAGCGTGATGTCCACCACGTCACCGTCGGCGCCGACCTGGGGCATCTCGATCCAGTCGCCGACCCGCAGCATGTCGTTGCTGGTCAGTTGCACGCTGGCGACGAACGACAGCAGGGTGTCCTTGTAGACCAACAGGATCACCGCCGACATCGCACCCAGGCCTGACAGCAGCAACAGCGGCGAGCGGTCGATCAGGGTGGCAACGATGATGATCGCGCCAAACACATAGAGCACCATCTTCGTCAGTTGCACGTAGCCTTTGATCGAGCGGGTACGTGCATGCTCAGTGCGGGCGTAGACATCCAGCATGGCGCTGAGCAGGGCACTGAGGCTCAGCACCATGAACAGGATGGTGAACGCCAGGGCGACATTGCCCAGGAAAATCATGCTGGTCTTGCTCAGCTCCGGCACCAGGTGCAGGCCGAACTGGATGATCAGCGACGGTGTCATCTGCGCCAGGCGATGAAAGACCTTGTTCTGGCGCAGGTCGTTGACCCAGTTCAAGGCTGGTTGGCGCCCCAGCAACTTGGCGGCGTGCAAAATCAGGTAGCGCGCCACACGGCCAAGCACCAGGGCGATGACCAGCAGCAACATCAGGGCGAGGCTGGAATGCAGGATCGGGTGCTGGTCAAGGGCACCCCAGAGGTCTTGGATGTTGACCCAGAGTTGTTTGATGTCCATGGACGAAACGGTTCTTCTATAAAGACGCGATGGTGCGATTAGAGCATTTAAGCCCGGTCAAGTGACCGTTGATGCAATAGCAGCTGATAAAAATCCACTGATTTACCGCCGTTTGTATAAAGAAACTCGGCCTTCGCGCTCGAAACCGTTACCCTATGCAGCTGTTTTTTTGCATTTCTTCGAGGTAGCACCCGTGTTTTCCCAATTCGCCCTGCACGAACGCCTGCTCAAAGCCGTGGCCGAGCTTAAATTTGTCGAGCCAACGCCAGTGCAGGCAGCGGCTATTCCGCTCGCGCTCCAGGGGCGTGACCTGCGGGTGACGGCGCAAACCGGCAGCGGCAAGACTGCCGCGTTCGTGCTGCCGATCCTCAACCGCCTGATCGGCCCGGCCAAGGTCCGCGTCAGCATCAAGACCCTGATCCTGCTGCCGACCCGTGAACTGGCCCAGCAGACCTTGAAGGAAGTGGAGCGCTTCTCGCAGTTCACCTTCATCAAGTCCGGCCTGATCACTGGCGGCGAAGACTTCAAGGTCCAGGCCGCCATGCTGCGCAAGGTGCCGGACATCCTGATCGGCACCCCAGGGCGGATGATCGAGCAGTTGAACGCCGGCAACCTCGACCTCAAGGAAGTCGAAGTGCTGGTGCTGGACGAAGCCGACCGCATGCTGGACATGGGCTTTGCCGAAGATGTGCAGCGCCTGGTGGACGAATGCGTCAATCGCCAGCAGACCATGCTGTTCTCCGCCACCACCGGCGGCTCGGGCCTGCGCGAGATGATCGCCAAGGTGCTGAACAACCCTGAGCACTTGCAGCTCAACGCGGTCAGCCAACTGAACTCCACTACCCGCCAGCAGATCATCACCGCTGACCACAACCAGCACAAAGAGCAGATCGTCAACTGGTTGCTGGCCAACGAAACCTACGAAAAAGCCATCGTCTTCACCAACACCCGGGCCATGGCCGACCGCATCTACGGCCGCCTGGTGGCCCAGGAATACAAGGCGTTCGTACTGCACGGCGAGAAAGACCAGAAGGACCGCAAGCTGGCCATCGACCGCCTCAAGCAGGGCGGCGTGAAAATCCTGGTCGCCACCGACGTCGCCGCTCGCGGCCTGGACGTGGAAGGCCTGGACATGGTCATCAACTTCGACATGCCCCGCAGCGGTGATGAGTACGTGCATCGCATCGGTCGTACCGGTCGTGCCGGCAACGACGGCCTGGCGATCTCGCTGATCTGCCACGGCGACTGGAACCTGATGTCGAGCATCGAGCGCTACCTCAAGCAGAGCTTCGAGCGCCGCACCATCAAGGAAGTCAAAGGCACCTACGGCGGACCGAAGAAGGTCAAGGCCTCGGGCAAGGCCGTTGGCGTGAAGAAGAAAAAGGTCGACGCCAAGGGCGACAAGAAGAAAACCGGCGCCAAGGCCCCGACCAAGCGCAAGACCGCCAACCGCCCGAAGAGCGATACCCCGTCGCTGGTCAGCAAGGACGGCATGGCCCCGCTCAAGCGCCGCAAGCCAGAGGCGCCGGCGGCTGAGTGAGTCAGCGTTAGCGCTGTATGAAAAAACCGGACCTTGGGTCCGGTTTTTTATGGGTGCGCCAGGCATGGCGCGTTGCGCGTTAGCGCAACCAGTTTGGCTGTGGTGGCCATGCTGGTGACTTGGAGGTGAAAGTCCTTTACACACCCGGC
>NZ_LMDO01000015.1:0-98473 GCF_001425105.1 Pseudomonas sp. Root401
CGCCAGCAGTTTTGGCCAATCTTCATCTAGTCCTGGTGTCACGCTTGCTTTCCTTGCAGCTCTTCTATCGACGATCAGTTTACTATTTTTGGGGTTTGGTTAGCGCCTATGGGATAAATCCCCTCGCCACAATAATTCACATCTAATGGACAGCATCGCCGAATTAGAGGCCTTATCGATGGCTTATATCATTCTGAATGATAGTTACCTTTGCTTCATTCGATTCGTTCCTCTGCCTTGCGCCACGCATCATCCGCCCATTCTCAATACATTGGCGGATGCTATCCATGGAACATTCACTTTCAAAACTGCGTTTTCCCCTCGCGCTGCTGGCGGTGCTGGTGATGAGCGCCTGCGGCAAGACTCCCGATACGGCAGCGTCCATGCCGCCGGCCAAAGTCAGTGTGGCCAAGGTATTGGAACAACCTGTCAACGAATGGGATGAGTTCACCGGCCGCCTTGAAGCGCCGGAAACCGTCGAGATCCGCCCACGGGTTTCCGGGCAGATCGACGAAGTGGCCTTCACCGAAGGTGCGCTGGTCAAGAAAGGCGACCTGTTGTTCCAGATCGACCCACGCCCCTTCCAGGCTGAAGTACGTCGTCTCGAAGCCCAACTGGCCCAAGCCCGCGCCACCGCCACCCGCAGCGAGAACGAAGCCCAGCGTGGCGAACGCCTGCGCTTGAGCAATGCCATTTCCGCCGAGCTGGCCGACTCGCGCACCAGCGCCGCCCAGGAAGCCCGCGCCGCCGCTGCGGCCATCCAGGCACAATTGGACCTGGCCAAGCTGAACCTGAGCTTCACCCGCGTGACCTCGCCCATCAGCGGTCGCGTCAGCCGGGCGGACATCACCGCCGGCAATCTGGTGACCGCTGACGTCACCCCGCTCACCAGTGTGGTCTCCACCGACAAGGTCTACGCCTACTTCGATGCCGACGAACGTGTCTTCCTCAAGTACACCCAACTTGCCCGCCAGGGCCAGCGCGGCCAGGCCACACCAGTCTACATGGGCCTGTCCAACGAAGACGGCAACCCGCACCTGGGCCAGATGAACTTTGTCGACAACCAAGTCAACCCGCAGACCGGCACCATCCGTGGTCGTGCCGTGTTCGACAACAAGGACGGTGCCTACACCCCAGGCCTGTATGCCCGCCTGAAACTGGTGGGCAGCGGCACTTATGCCGCCGTGCTGATCAACGACGAAGCCGTCGGCACCGACCTGGGCAAGAAATTCGTGCTGGTGATGGATGCCGAGAACAAGCCGGCCTACCGCGCCGTCGAGCTGGGTCCGAAGATCGAAGGCCTGCGCATCGTGCGCAACGGCCTGAGCAAGAACGACACCATCATCGTCAAGGGACTGCAACGGGCTCGTCCGGGGGCACCGGTCACGCCTGAGACCGTGCCGATGGCCAGCGACGAAACCATTGCCGCCCTGGCACAACAACGTAAAGCGCTCGAAGCCAGCAACCTGCCCCAAGTCGCGCCATCCAAGGACGCGTCAGGGGCGGCAGGCAAATTGGCCGCTGCGACCCCACGCGGTTAAGGGACTGAATCCAAGATGAAATTTTCCCAGTTCTTCATTTCGCGACCGATCTTCGCAGCTGTGCTTTCGCTGCTGATCCTGATCGCCGGCGCCATCTCGCTGTTCCAATTGCCGATCAGCGAATACCCGGAAGTCGTGCCGCCGACCGTGGTCGTGCGCGCCAACTTCCCGGGCGCCAACCCCAAGGTCATCGGCGAGACCGTGGCCGCGCCCCTGGAGCAAGCCATCACCGGCGTCGAGAACATGCTGTACATGTCCTCGCAGTCCACCGCTGACGGCAAGATCACCCTGACCATCACCTTCGCCCTGGGCACCGACCTGGACAACGCCCAGGTGCAGGTGCAGAACCGTGTCACCCGGACCGAACCCAAGCTGCCGGAAGAAGTGACCCGGATCGGCATCACGGTGGACAAGGCGTCGCCCGACCTGACCATGGTCGTGCACTTGACCTCGCCGGACAAACGCTACGACATGCTCTACCTGTCCAACTACGCGCTGCTCAACATCAAGGATGAGCTGGCCCGTCTGGGCGGCGTGGGTGACGTGCAACTGTTCGGCATGGGCGACTACTCCCTGCGAGTCTGGCTGGATCCGAACAAGACCGCTTCGCGCAACCTGACCGCCACCGACGTGGTCACCGCGATCCGTGAACAGAACCGCCAGGTGGCGGCCGGCGCCCTGGGTGCACCGCCAGCACCGAATGCCCAGGCTTTCCAGCTCTCGATCAACACCCAGGGTCGCCTGGTGAATGAGGAAGAGTTCGAGAACATCATCATTCGTTCCGGCGCCAACGGCGAGATCACTCGCCTGAAGGACATCGCCCGGGTCGAACTGGGTTCCAGCCAATACGCCCTGCGTTCGCTGCTGGATAACCAGCCGGCGGTGGCAATCCCGATCTTCCAGCGTCCTGGCTCCAACGCCATCCAGATCTCCAACGACGTTCGCGAGAAGATGGAAGAGTTGAAGAAGGGCTTCCCGGCCGGGATGGACTACAGCATCGTCTATGACCCGACGATCTTCGTCCGTGGCTCCATCGAGGCGGTGGTGCACACCCTGTTCGAAGCACTGATTCTCGTGGTGCTGGTGGTGATCCTGTTCCTGCAGACCTGGCGCGCCTCGATCATTCCATTGGTGGCGGTGCCGGTGTCGCTGATCGGTACATTCGCGGTGATGCACTTGTTCGGCTTTTCGTTGAACGCACTCTCGCTGTTCGGCCTGGTACTGGCGATCGGTATCGTGGTGGACGACGCGATCGTGGTGGTGGAGAACGTCGAGCGAAACATCGAACTGGGGCTCACCCCGGTGGAAGCGACCAAGCGCGCCATGGGCGAAGTGACCGGCCCGATCATCGCCACCGCCCTGGTGCTGTGCGCGGTGTTCGTTCCGGCAGCGTTCATCAGTGGCTTGACCGGGCAGTTCTATAAGCAGTTCGCCCTGACCATTGCCATCTCCACGGTGATTTCGGCAGTCAATTCCCTGACCCTGTCGCCGGCCCTGGCTGCCGTGTTGCTCAAGGGCCATGATGCGCCCAAGGACCGTTTCTCCAAGTTCCTCGACAAGCTCTTCGGTGGCTGGTTGTTCCGTCCGTTCAACCGCTTCTTCGAGCGCGCCAGCCATGGTTACGTGGGCACCGTCGCCCGAGTGATTCGTAGCAGCGGCATCGCCCTGGTGCTGTACGCGGGCCTGATGGTGCTGACCTTCTTCGGCTTCTCCAACACCCCGACCGGCTTCGTACCCGGCCAGGACAAGCAATACCTGGTGGCCTTCGCCCAACTGCCGGACGCCGCGAGCCTGGATCGCACCGAAGACGTGATCAAGCGCATGTCGGACCTGGCCCTCAAGCAACCGGGCGTTGAAAGCGCCGTGGCCTTCCCAGGCCTGTCGATCAACGGTTTCACCAACAGCCCGAACGCCGGCATCGTGTTCGTGACCCTCAAGCCTTTCGACGAACGCAAGGACCCGAGCATGTCGGCCGGCGCCATCGCCGGTGCCTTGAACGGCCAATACGCCGGGATCCAGGAAGCCTACATGGCGATCTTCCCGCCGCCGCCGGTACAGGGCCTGGGTACGATCGGTGGTTTCCGCCTGCAAATCGAGGACCGGGGCAACCTGGGCTACGACGAGCTGTACAAAGAAACCATGAACATCATCACCAAGAGCCGTAGCGTGCCGGAACTGGCCGGGTTGTTCACCAGCTACACCGTGAACGTGCCCCAGGTCGATGCCGCCATCGACCGTGAAAAAGCCAAGACCCACGGCGTGGCCGTCAGCGACATCTTCGACACCCTGCAGATCTACCTGGGTTCGCTGTATGCCAACGACTTCAACCGCTTCGGCCGCACCTACCAGGTCAACGTCCAGGCTGAGCAGCAATTCCGTCTCGAGTCGGACCAGATCGGCCAGCTCAAGGTGCGCAACAACCGTGGCGAGATGATACCGCTGGCGACCTTCATCAAGGTCAGCGACACCTCGGGGCCAGACCGCGTGATGCACTACAACGGCTTCATCACCGCTGAAATCAACGGTGCCGCCGCCCCGGGCTACAGCTCCGGCCAGGCGGAAAAAGCCATCGAGAAACTGCTCAAGGACGAATTGCCCAACGGCATGACGTACGAGTGGACCGACCTGACCTACCAGCAGATCCTCTCGGGCAACACCGCGCTGTTCGTGTTCCCGCTCTGCGTATTGCTGGCGTTCCTGGTACTCGCGGCACAGTACGAAAGCTGGAGCCTGCCATTGGCGGTGATCCTGATCGTACCGATGACCCTGCTGTCGGCCATTACCGGGGTGATTCTCTCCGGCGGCGACAACAACATCTTTACCCAGATCGGCTTGATCGTACTGGTGGGGCTTGCCTGCAAGAACGCGATCCTGATCGTCGAGTTCGCCAAGGATAAACAGCTCGAAGGCATGAACCCGCTGGCGGCGGTTCTCGAAGCGTGCCGCCTGCGTCTGCGGCCGATTCTGATGACCTCCTTCGCCTTCATCATGGGCGTGGTGCCCCTGGTGTTCTCCAGTGGCGCCGGTGCCGAAATGCGCCATGCCATGGGTGTGGCGGTGTTCTCCGGGATGCTCGGCGTGACCTTCTTCGGCCTGCTGCTCACCCCTGTGTTCTATGTACTGATCCGCAACTTCGTCGAGCGCAGCGAGGCCCGCAAGGCGGCCCGGGCTTTGAAACTGGAGGCGCAACAATGAGTTTGAAAGCGTTCGTGCCGAGCTTGCTGGCATTGGCCTTGAGTGCCTGCGCCGTGGGCCCGGACTACCAGGCCCCGCAAACGGAGGCGGCGAATATCACCACCGCCACCGACGGCGCCGCCGGCCAGAAGAATTTCGATCGTGCCCGCTTTGAAGGGATCTGGTGGCAGCAGTTCGACGACCCGACCCTTAATGCGTTGGTGACCCGTTCCCTGGAAGGCAACCGCGAGTTGCGCGTGGCCTTCGCCCGTCTGCGGGCCGCCCGGGCGATTCGCGATGACGCCAGCAATGACGCCATGCCGACCATCACCAGCCGTGGCAGCAGTAACCTGGGCAAAGGCCAGATCCCGGGACAGACCACTGACCGGGTCAATACCGAGCGTTACGACCTGGGCCTGGACATGGCCTGGGAGCTGGACTTGTTCGGACGCATCCAGCGCAACCTGGAAGCCACCGATGCCAATCAGCAGGCGATCGAAGCCGATCTCTATCAGTTGCAGGTGACCATGATCGCCGAACTGGTGGACGCCTACGGTCAATTGCGCGGCGCGCAATTGCGGGAAAAGATCGCCCTGGCGAACCTCAAGAATCAGCAGGATTCGCGCAAGATCACCGAAAGCCTGCGTGATGCCGGCGTCGGCGATCAGCTCGATGTGGTGCGGGCCGATGCGCGCCTGGCCTCAGTGGAAGCCAGCGTGCCGCAGCTGCAGGCCGAACAGGTGCGCCAGCGCAATCGCATCGCCACGTTGCTGGGCGAGCGTCCGGACAAACTCAGCGTGGACCTGAGCCCGAAACAGTTGCCGGCCATCGCCAAGGCCCTGCCCATCGGCGATCCGGGTGAACTGCTGCAACGGCGCCCGGACATTCTCAGCGCCGAACGCCAACTGGCCGCTGCCACGGCGCGCATCGGCGTGGCCAAGGCCGATCTGTTCCCACGGGTAAGCCTGAGCGGTTTCCTCGGCTTCACGGCTGGCCGCGGCTCGCAGATCGGCTCCTCGGCGGCCAACGCCTGGGCGCTGGGCCCGAGCATTACCTGGGCGGCTTTCGACCTGGGCAGCGTGCGGGCTCGCTTGCGCGGTGCCGACGCCGAGGCGGACGGCGCCCTGGCGACCTACGAACAGCAAGTGCTGCTGGCCCTGGAAGAATCGGAGAACGCCTTCAGTGACTACGGCAAACGCCAACAACGGCTGATCTCGCTGATCCGCCAGAGTGAATCGAGCCGTGCCGCCGCCGACCTGGCCGAGATTCGCTACCGCGAAGGCACCGTGGACTTCCTCGTGCTGCTCGACGCCCAGCGCGAACGCCTGGCTGCCGAAGACACCCAGGCCCAGGCCGAAGTGGACCTGTACCGCGGCATCGTCGCGATCTATAAGGCCCTGGGCGGTGGCTGGAAACCGGAGACCGTTGCCAGCAACTGATCCCCTTCTCAACCGAGCTCCTTTGGTTGGCCGCAACCAGCCAAATTTTTGCCCCGCTTCTCATTTGGACGCGGGGCTTTTTTTCGGCTGGCGCTAACCTCCACTCCTCTTGGAGGAGCACCCTGTGGGAGCAAAGCTTGCTCGCGATAGCAGTGTGTCAGTTGCATTGCTGCAAAATGTGCCACCCTCATCGCGGGCAAGCCTTGCTCCCACACTGACTCGGGCAAGCTTACCCTGGGCCCATGAGATGCTTCACAGGGTTTGACTCAAGCCCCCGCCTGACCGAAGCTTGCGGCATTTCACGCTTCTGGTAATGGATTCCCTGCATGCTCTCGCCTCGCCGCCGCTATCTGCTCCTCAGCCTCTGTGTCCTGTTGGTGATTGGTCTTGTCGCGGTATGGCTACGCAGCACCACGCCGCAGATCCCTGAAGCGATCAAGCGTGGCTACAGCGAAGCCTTGGGCAGCGCCCGCAACGGGCAGCCAGGAGCAGCGCGGATGCTTTACCAGCAATTGGGGCGTCCGGACCTTTCGCCCAAGCGCCGCGTGTGGCTGCACGCCGAACTGCCCAACTACCCCAGCCCCCAAGCCCTGAAGCTGGCGGACGCGGACCTGCACAACGAATCGCCGGACGTGCGTCGAGCCGCCATTGGCAGCATCGTCGGGCTGGTGCCGACGGGTCAGCGCAGCCTGTTGCTCGGCCCGCTCCTGGATGATGACGACCAGAATGTCCGGTTCGCCGCCGTGAACGCGCTGCTGGGCTTGTCGCCGGATGATCTCGGCCTGTATTTCGGGGCGATGCAGTTAGCCATCGACACCTGGGAACAGGTGCTCGAGGACGGTCCGAAAACCGCTGAGACCCACTACCAGCTCGCCCGACTGCACCTGCACAACGCCGAACTGAAGAAAGCCCAACTGGCCCTTGAACAGGCCTTGCGCCTGCAACCGGACAACCTGCCGGCGCTGGTCATGCAGATCGAGGTGCTGGACAAACAGGGCCAAAGCGAAGCGGCGCGACTATTGCTCGCCCGACAGTTGCAAACCCAGCCCGCGTCGGCCTATCTGCAACATGCGTTGGGCATGTGGCTGCTGCAACACGGCCAGAACGAGTATGCGGTGCTCGGCTTGGCAAAAGCGGTGGAACTGGAGCCCGAGAATCGCCAATACCGCTATGACCTGGCGACCACCCTGCATGCCGAGCAGGAAGTGGAAGCGGCACAGAAACAGCTGCAGGAAATCGTCCAGCGTTACCCCGCCGACCGCAAGGCACGGGTGCTGCTGATCAACTATTGGAAGGAAACCGG
This sequence comes from Pseudomonas sp. Root401, assembly GCF_001425105.1. Lineage (NCBI taxonomy): Bacteria > Pseudomonadati > Pseudomonadota > Gammaproteobacteria > Pseudomonadales > Pseudomonadaceae > Pseudomonas > Pseudomonas sp. Root401. Next base: position 7,458 of record NZ_LMDO01000015.1, read on the forward strand.
CCAGTTACAGAATGTTCAGATCCTGCTGGCGCAACTTGAACAGTTGAACCCCGACGACCCGGCGCTGCAACAGGGTCTGTAGGAGCTGCCGAAGGCTCGGGCCGCGTTCGGACGATCTTTTGATCTTGATCTTTCGCTTGCGACTCAATTGTCTGGGACAAGATCGCAGCCTCGCTTCGCTCGACAGCTCCTACGAAGTTGTGCAGCACACCGCGTTTTATCGATATAAGCGGAACCGCCATCACCGCCAAGGGTCAAGTGTTCAGGCAGTTGAATTCAGGCGTTACCCAGCCTGCTGCCCACTTCCCTAGTCATGAGAGGGCTTTTTTTGTCTACATCTAACGAGTTGATCAGTGCAAAAGCCGCCATCGGCATCGAAGGGTTGGACGATATCCTTTCCGGTGGTTTGTCCCGCGGCCATGTGTTCCTGCTTGAGGGGGAACCGGGGACTGGTAAGACCACGGTCGCGCTGCATTTTCTGTTGGCCGGCGCCAAGGCTGGCGAGCGCTCGTTGTACATCACGCTATCGGAAACCGAGCGTGAACTGCGTCAGGGCGCAACCTCCCACGGGTGGACGCTGGACAACAACATTCATATTTTCGAACTGACCCCGCCCGAAAGCCTGCTCAATGCCGAGCACCAGCAGAGTCTGCTGTACTCCTCGGACCTGGAGCTGGGCGAAGCGACCCGGCAGATCTTCGAAGTGGTCGAACGGGTCAAGCCGACCCGGGTGGTGCTCGACAGCCTGTCGGAGATTCGCCTGCTGGCGCAAAGCTCCTTGCGCTATCGTCGCCAGATCCTCGCGATCAAGCACTACTTCGTGCGCTACGACGCCACGGTCCTGCTGCTCGACGACCTGACCACCGAGTCCCTGGACAAGACCGTCCACAGTGTCGCCCACGGGGTGATTCGCCTGGAAGAACTGACCCCCAACTATGGCGCCGAACGACGCAGGATCCGGGTGGTCAAGTATCGCGGACAGAAATACCGCGGCGGTTACCATGACTTCACCATCATGGGCGACGGCGTACACGTCTTCCCACGCCTGGTGGCCGCCGAACACCGAGGCCAATACCTGCGCCAGCAACTCTCCAGCGGCATCGGCGAACTGGACGCCCTGCTGGGTGGCGGTATCGAGACCGGCTCCAGCACGTTGATCCTCGGCCCGGCGGGGACCGGCAAGTCGCTGATAGCACTTATTTTTGCCGCAGCCGCCGTGCATCGTGGCGAGAAGGCCGCGCTGTTCATCTTCGATGAAGAACTTGGCCTGTTGTTCGAACGCATGAAAAACATCGGCATCGACCTGCACGCCCTGCAAGAGACCGGCAACCTGCTGATCGAACAAGTGGACGCCGCCGAGCTGTCCCCTGGCGAGTTCTCCCACCGCGTACGCCGTTGTGTCGATGAGGGTGATATCAAGACCGTGGTCATCGACAGCATCAATGGCTATCAGGCGGCCATGCCGGAAGAGAACGCCCTGGTCCTGCACATGCATGAACTGTTGCTCTACCTCAACCGCAAGGGCGCGGCGACCTTCATGACTGTCGCACAGCACGGTCTGGTCGGCGACATGCAGGCGCCCGTGGACATTACTTACCTGGCTGACACGGTGATTCTTTTGCGTTATTTCGAAGCACTGGGCAAGGTGCGCCGAGCGATTTCCATCATCAAGAAACGCACGGGCAGCCATGAGTCGACCATCCGCGAATACCGCATCAGCGGCTTGGGCATGACCATCGGCGAGCCGCTCGAGGCGTTCCAAGGCGTCTTGCGAGGGGTTCCCACTTACATGGGCGAAAGCAACCCGCTGCTCAGGGATGAACACCGGTGACGCTGGCCGAGCCCCTGTCCGAGCGGGCGCTGATCCTCGCGCCGCTGGGACGGGACAGCCAGATCGCCTTGATGATCCTCAATGAAGCCGGTTTTGCCGGCCTCATCTGCCGTCATCTGGGCCATTTGTGCGAAGAATTGGAAAAAGGTGCCGGCCTGCTGGTGATTTCCTCGGAAGCCCTGGTGGGGCCTGATCTGGAAGCGCTGTTCCTGCACATCGAGCAGCAGCCAGCCTGGTCCGACCTGCCCATTGTCTTGCTGACCCATCACGGCGGCCCGGAACAGAACCCGGCGGCGCGTATCGGTATGCAACTGGGCAACGTGACCTTCCTTGAGCGCCCTTTCCACCCAGTGACCCTGATCAGCCTGGTGACCACCGCCCTGCGCGGCCGTCGAAGGCAGTACGAAGCCCGCGACCGCCTGATCGACCTGAGCAACAGCGAACTGCGCCTGCAAACCACCCTTGAAACCCTTGAACAGCAAGTGGAAGAACGCACCGCCCAGTTGCGCCATAACGAAGAGGCACTGCGCCAGTCGCAGAAAATGGAAGCAGTCGGCCAACTCACCGGCGGTATCGCCCACGACTTCAACAACATGCTCACCGGGATCATCGGCAGCCTCGAACTGCTGCGCCGGCGCCTGGCCCGGGGCCGCACCGAGGACCTGGACAGCCTCATCGACCTGGGCGTGACCTCGGCCAACCGCGCCGCCGGCCTGACCCATCGCCTTCTGGCGTTTTCCCGTCGGCAATCACTGGACTCCAAAGCCGTCCAGATGAATACGCTGGTGCTGTCCATGGGCGAGTTGCTGCAACGCAGCCTCAACGAAAGCATCCGTCTGGACATGCAGTTGGACGAACAGCTCTGGGTCGCCGAAGCCGACCCCAACCAGCTGGAAAGCGCCCTGCTCAACCTGGTCCTCAACGCCCGGGACGCCATGCCCAACGGCGGGAACCTGGTGGTAAAGACGTGCAACCGGCACCTGGACGCCGATTTCACCGATGCCTACACCAACCTGGAACCTGGCGACTATGTGGTGCTGAGCGTGCAGGACAGCGGTTGCGGCATGCCCGAAGCAATCATCGGTCGCGCGTTCGATCCGTTCTTCACCACCAAGCCAATCGGCCAGGGCACCGGGCTGGGCCTGTCGATGATCTATGGGTTCAGCAAGCAATCGCGTGGCCATGTGACCATCGACAGCGAAGTCGACAAAGGCACCACTGTGAACCTTTACCTGCCGCGCTTTCGCGGTGAAGAAATCCACGAGCCCCAGGTCACCACGCCACACGCCCCGTATGCGCAGGACGGTGAGACCGTGCTGATCGTCGAGGACGATCCAGCGGTGCGAGTGCTGGTGAGCGCGGTGTTGAGCGAGCTGGGCTATGCCTTTGTGGAAACGGCCGACGCCAACGGCGCAGTACCGATCCTCCAGTCAGGCCAACGCATCGACCTGCTGATCAGCGACGTGGGCCTGCCCGGCATGAATGGCCGGCAACTGGCAGAAATCGGCCGGCAGCTCCGCCCGGACCTGCCGATACTGTTCATCACCGGTTACGCGGAACATGCAGCCGTACGCGGCGGTTTCCTTGACCCGGGGATGCAGATGATCACCAAGCCGTTCACGTTTGATCTATTGACGGCCAAGGTGCGGGAGATGATCACGGTTCCTTGATTCTGTGGGAAGGCCCTTAACCCTGTGGGAAGGTCCTTGACTCTGTGGGAGCAAAGCTTGCTCGCGATGAAGTCACCTCGGTTTCAGGAAGACCAAGTGGCCTCATCGCGGGCAAGCCTTGCTCCCACAAAGCCTTGCCCAATCCAAACAATACTTTTGAAACCTACGACAACATCGACTGCATGATGCTCTGCAGCTCATCCAGGTCGAACGGCTTGTCCAGGATCGGCGCCTTGCGGGTAATGGGGCTGTCAGTGTCGCGCACTTCCTGCGCGTAGCCACTGATGAAAATGACCTTCAGCTCAGGACGCAACTTGACCGCAGGCTCGGCGATCTGCACCCCGGAGATACCACCCGGCAGGCGGAAATCGGTAATCATCATGTCCAGATGAGGCTTGCTCGCCAGGATCTCGAACGCCTGGGCACCGTTTTCGGCCTGCAGCACCCGGTATCCCTCGCCCGACAGGTAGGCCGACAATACCATCAGGATCGACGGGTCATCCTCGACGATCAATACAACATCTTGCGCATCTTCACTCATGAGAAGCCTTTGTTCGATCAATAGCTGCTGATACGACCTTGGGGTCTCGCAGAGGTTGCGTCTGTTCGGCGGTTTTGTCCAAGACAGTTTTCTGCAAGGGCAGGCAAACACGAAACAACGCCCCTTCATTGAGGCGACTGTTGACCGTGATGGTCCCGCCATGAGCCGCGACAATCTGCTCGGAAATGAACAGCCCCAGCCCAAGGCCAGCAGCGGCCGCCTTGGACGATACGCGCTCGAACTGCTGGAAGATACGTTTCTGGTTTTCCTCGCTGATACCGATGCCATGGTCCTGGACCTCGATACAGGCGTGGTCGGGCGTCTTGTAGACGCGCACCTCGATCGGGCCCTTGCCACCGTAGCGCAACGCATTGGTCAACAAGTTCGAGATCACCTGCTCGATACGAAACTCATCCCAAAGCCCTTCCACCGATGGTTCGGCCAAGCAGGTCAACGAGCACTCGGCGACGGCGATTTGCGGTTGGAAATTGTGTAGCAGGTTTTCCACCAATGCCGTCAGGTTGAAGCGGGTCGGACGGATCGACAACTTGCCGGTGCGAATCCGCGACACATCCAGCATGTCCTCGATCAGCCGGATCAGGCTCTTGATCTGGCGCTCGTCGCGCTCGACCATCGCCCGCACCTTGTCCAGGCTGAAGGCTGAGGCGTTGTCCCGGGCCAGGTGCATCTTGCGCAACTGTGTCTCGAGAATGAGACCATTGAGGGGCGTTCGCACCTCATGAGCGACGATGGACATGAAGTCGTCACGCATGCGTACCGCTTGCTCCAGCTCGCCACGGGTGGCCTCCAGTTGCTGCAACAGAACTTCCTGTTCGCGGCGACTCCGCTCAAGGGCTACGACCTGCTCCTTCATGGCCTTTCGTTGACGGTACAACTCGACGAACACATTGACCTTGCTTTTGACCGCCTGGGTGTCCAGCGGCTTGTGCAGGAAGTCCACCGCGCCGTTCTCATAACCGGTAAAGGCATAGTTGCGTTCACGACCTGCGGCACTGACGAAAATGATAGGGATGCTGCGGGTCTTCTCCGTGCCGCGCATCAGCTCGGCCAGTTGGAAACCGTTCATGTCCGGCATCTGCACATCGATGATGGCCAGGGCAAAGTCGTGTTGCAGCAGCAGGGACAGTGCTTCGTTCGCCGACAGGGCCTTGAAGACCTCGCGGTCGCCGCCCTTGATCAACGCTTCCAGGGCCAACAGATTCTCAGGCAGATCATCGACGATCAGCAGTTTGGCTTGAATATCTCTTGGCATGTGGTTCATTCCAGCCCGGCCAGCAATTGGCCGATGCCTTGCAAAGTAAGGATATGGTCGGGCTCGTGCAGGGCCAGCGCCGCTTCGGGCATGGTCGAGACCTGGGCTTCATCGGGGTCCTGGACCACCGTGATCCCGCCCAGCGCCCTGACCTTCGCCAAGCCACAGGCGCCATCGTTGTTGGCACCGGTCAGCACCACGGCCAGCAATTTCTGGCCGTAGACATCGGCGGCCGATTCAAACAACACATCGATGGACGGCCGCGAATGATGCACCGGCTCCTCCAGGCTCAACGACAGGCTACGGTCAGCCTCGACCGACAAGTGATAGCCGGGCGTGGCGACATACAAGGTTCCCGGCACGATGTCCTGCTTGTCCCGGGCTTCTTCCACCGGCACTGCCAGACGATGTCCGAATACGCGGGCCAGTTGGCTTTCACGTTCGTCCGGCAAATGCAATACCACCAGGATGGGCACGCCAAAGCCTTTGCGCAGGTGTCCGAAGACCCTGAGCAACGCTTCGACGCCACCGGCCGATGCACCGACGACAACGGCCTCGATGGGCGGGTTGGATCTGTCCTTGGTCTGGTTCATAACTTGCGATAGATCCGTTCCTGTTTGACCAACGGCTCGAATCGATGGCCGTAAGCCGAGAAATCCAACGTCTCCTTACTGCCCAATACCAGGAAACCACGGTGACAAAGGGACTCATGAAACAATCCAAACGCCCGATCTTGTAGTTTTTTATTGAAATATATCAATACATTACGACAGGAAATTAACTGAGTCTCTGAAAAGACACTGTCGGTCGCCAGGCTGTGATCGGCAAAGGTCACGTTCTCGCACAGGGTTTTGTCGAACATCGCATAATCGTAGGCGGCGGTATAGTAATCGGCAAACGAGCGCCGGCCTCCGGCGGCCTGGTAGTTCTGGGTATAGGTGCGCACGTTTTCCAGGGAAAAAATCCCCTGCTTGGCTTTTTCCAACGAGCGCGGATTGATATCGGTGGCATAGATGAGTGTGCGGTCCAGCAGGCCTTCTTCGCGCAGCAAGATCGCCATGGAGTAGACCTCCTCTCCCGTGCTGCAACCGGCGATCCAGATCTTGATCGAAGGATACGTCCTGAGCAGCGGCACGACTTCCTCGCGAATGGCCAGGAAATGCGAGGGGTCGCGAAACATCTCGCTGACCGGGATCGTCAGCAGTTGCAGCAACTGCATGAACGCTCCCGGGTCGTGCAGCACGCGCTCCTGCAAGGCCGAAATGGTCTTGCACTCGAACTGGCTCAGCGCATGGTGGACCCGGCGCTTGATGGACGCACCGGAATAATCGCGAAAATCGTAGCTGTACTTGAGGTAGATCGCTTCGATCAACAAACGAAGTTCAATGTCGGTGTCACGTTCCACTAAATTCTTTCCATATTCGGCAACCACACGCGAATCAGCGAGAACAGACGATCCAGATCGATCGGTTTGGCCAGGTAGTCGTTGGAACCCGCCGCCAGGCAGCGCTCCTGATCATCCTTCATGGCCTTGGCCGTCACGGCAATAATGGGCAGCTTGCGCCAGCGCGGGTCCTTGCGGATCAGCGCGGTGGCTTCGAAACCGTCCATCTCCGGCATCATTACATCCATCAGCACCAGGTCGATGTCGTCGAATTCGTTCAGGCGATCGATCGCCTCCAGGCCGTTACGGCCGATGACAACGATCGCCCCCTTCGCCTCCAGGGCGCTGGTCAGGGCAAAGATGTTGCGCACATCGTCGTCCACCAGCAGCACCTTGCGGCCTTCAAACACCTTGTCGCGGCTGCGGGCGGTCTTGAGCATCCGCTGCCGTTCATGGGACAACCGGGATTCGACTTTGTGCAGAAAGAGTGTCACCTCGTCCAACAGGCGCTCTGGCGAACGGGCACCCTTGATGATGATCGAGCGCGAATACTTGCGCAGTTCGGCCTCTTCGTCGCGGGTCAGGTTGCGCCCGGTATAGACGATCACCGGCGGGAAGGAACAGATGTCTTCACTGGACATGCGCTTGAGCAGGTCATTGCCGAGCATGTCCGGCAACTTGAGGTCGATGATCATGCAGTCGTAGACATTGGTCCGCAGCAGGTCCAGGGCTTGCTGGGCCAGGCCAACGGCGGTGATCTCGATGTCATCGTCGCCGATCAGGCGGGTAATACTGTCACGTTGCAGGTCATCGTCCTCCACCAGCAGGACCCGCTTGACCTTCTGCGTCAGCTTGGCTTCCAGGCGGGCGAACACATCCTTGAGTTCTTCGCGGGTGGTCGGCTTGACGGCATAGCCGATGGCGCCCATGTGCATGGCGGCTTCGACGCGGTCTTCGACGGAAATCACGTGCACCGGGATGTGCCGGGTTTCGGCCCGTTCCTTGAGCCGCTGCAACACCGTCAGCCCGGAATGATCCGGCAGGCGCATGTCCAACAGGATCGCGTCGGGAGCCAGTTGCAAGGCCAGGTCGAAGCCTTCATCGGCACCGTGGGCCACCAGGCACTGGTAACCGAGTTCATGGGCCAGGTCGAAGAGGATGCGGGCGAACTTGGGCTCGTCCTCGATCACCAGGATGCACCGGGTGTCGAACGGCGCCTTGTCGCGATCGTCGGCAAATCGGGCAATCGGTGTATCCACTTCAGCCATCAGCGGTGCCGGTGCGGCTTTGGGCGCAGCCGGCGCTGGCGCGGTGGCCGTCGGGGTAAATGTCATCGGTTCTATCGGCGAGTCCCCGGGCTCGACATAACGTTCAGGCAGTACCAGCGTAAACACGCTGCCCTGCCCCGGCTCGCTGGAAACGCAGATCGAGCCGCCCAGCAACGTGGCCAGGTCCCGGGAAATCGACAACCCCAGGCCGGTACCGCCGTAACGACGATTGGTCGTGCCATCGGCCTGGCGGAACGCTTCGAAGATACTTTGCTGCTGATCGGCGGCGATACCGATCCCGGAGTCGCGCACCATGAACGCGATGCCCGAGCCCGGCTGCCCGGCCACCGACAGGCTGACGGTGCCGCGCTCGGTGAACTTCACGGCATTGGATAGCAGGTTCTTGATCACCTGCTCCAGGCGCTGGCGATCGGTGTAGAGCATCGCCGGCGCATCGGGCAATACCTGGACCTCGAACCTCAGGCCCTTGTCGGCTGCCAACGGCTCGAACATGTCCCGCAGGCCTTCCACCAGACGCTGCACACTGGTTTTTTCCGGGCGCACTTCCAGCTTTCCGGCCTCGACCTTGGAGATGTCGAGAATATCGTTGATCAGGTTCAACAGGTCGTTGCCGGCAGAGTAGATCGACTCGGCGAACTTGACCTGTTCTTCGCTGAGGTTCTGCTGCGGGTTTTCCGACAGCAGCTTGGACAGGATCAGCGAGCTGTTGAGCGGCGTGCGCAGCTCGTGGGACATGTTGGCCAGGAACTCGGATTTGTACTTGCTCGAACGCTGCAATTCTTCGGCGCGCTCCTGCAACTGGATCTGGGCCAGGTTCAGCTCGCTGTTCTTCTGGTCCATGGCATCGCGCTGTTCGGCCAACTGCTCGTTGGTCTGCTCCAGTTCCTGCTGCTGGGCTTCCAGGTGGGCCTGGGACTCCTTGAGAATGCGCGACTGCTCTTCCAGTTCCTCGTTGGCGGTCTTGAGCTCTTCCTGCTGCACTTGCAGTTCTTCGTTCAACTGCTGGGTTTCGGCCAGCACTTCCTGCAAGCGCTGGCGATAACGGGCGGCCTCGATGGAGGTGCCGATATTGCCGGAAATCAGCTCCAGCAGCTCAATGTCGCGCTCGGTCAGTGGCCGCAGGAAGCCCAACTCGATGACACCGTTGATCCGGTCATCGTCACTGGTGGGCGCCACCAGCACGCTGTTGGGCAGCCCTTGTCCCAATCCGGAGCTGACTTTCAGGTAATCGTCCGGTACGTCATCCAACCGAATGAGACGCCCCTGTCGCACAGCCTGGCCAGCGATACCTTCACCGTCGACGATCACCTGCTGCTGCGCGTCATCCTCCCGGGACAAGCCATAGCTGGCGACGCGCTTGAGCACGCCATTTTCTTCCCGTACATAGAGCGCAGCGACCGCCACATCCAGGTACTTCGCACAGAACTGCAGGATGTTGCGGCCCAACAGGTTCAGCGACAGTTGCCCCAGGACCTGTTCGGCCAGCAGCGTCTGGCCATTGCGCAACCAGGCCTGCTTTTCCAGGTGCAAGGCGCTGCGTTGCTGGACTTTCAGGCTGGCGCTGTAGCTCTCGGACAAGCTCAACAGATCCCGGCGGCCAACGTAGGCCAGCAGCCCGCTGACAGCGGCGACGAACAGCAGGTACAGGGCGATACTCCAGATCGTGGTGGTGCGCACGTCCTGGTTACGCGCCGCGCGCAGTTGCTGCTCGGTATCGACGATTTCCTCGAAGGTTTGGCGGATTTCGTCCGTCAAGCGCTTGCCGCGCCCGGACCTCACCGCGCTCCGGTAATCCCCGCTGCTGCGTTGCAGGTCGATCATGCCTTGGGCGTACTGGGACCATTCCGTCTGGAGCGCTTGTATCTTGTGCAGCCGGTCGGTCTGGACGGGGTTGTCGGCTGTCAATTCCAGCAGTGTATCCAGCGCAACGGCGATCCGCGGCTTGGCCACTTCATAGGGCTCGAGAAAGTGCTCGTCACCGTTCAACAGGTAGCCACGCATGCCGGTTTCCAGATCCACGCTCAGCTTGAGCGCCTCATTGGCATTATTGATCACCCTGTCGGTATGCCCGACCCACTGGATCACCGACAGCAGGTACGTGACAAGGATGATGAAAAACACCGCGCTGAGGGCGCCCATGCCCAGCGGCAGGCTGATATTGCGGCTCAGGAGCTTGCGAAAACTTTGCTCGTCGACCGAAGACGAAGGAATCATGGAAAAGGCCTTGGTGGACAGTTGAAAACCGTGGAGTTTGCCCGAAGAACGGCGCTTGGATCCACATTATCTGACGAGTCAAAGGCGCAAGTCCCGCGACGATCTACCTTGTAGCAAGGAAGCGACTATCCTTGTCAGCTCTTGTACTATAGATCCTTTCTTGTACAACCCTGGGAACTTGTGCCGCCTCGCAGCTTACTCATAAAAGAGGCTCACAAAAGAGACTCATGAAAGAGGCCGTTTTTTCGAGTCTCCCTCCCGCTCCCTTCTTCGAGAATGTCTACTATGTCCACCCCTCCTCCTGCCACCCAGCCCACCATCCTGGTCGTCGAAGACGATGACATTGTGCGGATGTTGATCGTCGACGTGCTGGAGGAGCTGGAATACCAGGTGCTGGAGGCGGATGGTTGCGAGCAGGCACTGGCATTTTTGCACAACGACACGCAACCCATCGCACTGATGATGACTGACGTCGGCCTGCCGGTCATGGATGGGCGCGAATTGGCGAAACAGGCCCGAGCCGTGCGGCCACAACTGCCGGTGCTGTTTGCCAGTGGTTATGCCGAAAGTATCGATGTACCTGAAGGCATGTCGGTGATCGGCAAGCCTTTCTCCATCGATCAGTTGCGAGACAAGGTCAAACGCATTCTTTCTTGAGCCGGATCGTATTCTTGGTCACTATCGGCGCCCCGCGATTAGCGTGATCGCCACCTTGACGGCGGCGATCACCACTGACTTTTGGCACTTACATATTTCTAACGGACCGACGCTTCCACCAGGGTTTTACAGCGCCTCCCGCTATCTGGTGGCCGGTGATCAGGGTAGGTGTTGGGCGTAATTGTCACTTCGCTGGTCACGACCAACAAATCGGCGAATGTTGCCGCAAAAAAGCTTGCCTCCCATCCTCCGTCAGGAGTGTCTACTGGTACAACCTCCTCCAATCCCCCCGTCAGGTTTACATCGACCTTTTCATAGCGAATATCGCATTCATAACGGAAGTCACGGTCTGTTGGATTATGCGCTCTCCAATAAGTGAGGCTGATCGGTGCCTTTGAAAAGCGCAGGGAAAACTGACGCTTTCCCTCAACCGTTTGTTCGCTTGCGGTTACCGTCGGCAATTCGCGATCGTTTTGCCAATAGGCGAGGACTGGAAGCAACGAAGTGGCAGCGTCGCCGACGCCGCCATGGCCAGCGTTAGGTATCATTCGCATGGAGGTTGGCCCGGGCAAGGCTCGAGCGAAGTTCTGGCTGTCCGGCGGAAAGAAGTCGTCGCCACTGGAGCTGACGATAAACTTGCGGACTGCTAACCGACTGGCGTAGCGACTATTCAGATACTTCAGTGGGTCCTCAATGGTTTCAAGCTTCTTGAAGTTCGCAGTGTAACGCTGTTGGAGGGCGCCTTCGTCGATATAGTCGGTCCATGCGACAGGCCAACTTCTACCATAGGCCCTGTAAGTGTTTTCCATCATCTGTCCGAGCCCAGTTATATCCAGCACTACCGGAATTATGCCTGTGATACGTTCATCCGCGATGGTTGCAAGCCACGCCGCCCAGGCGCGTTTGGAGCCACCAGCAGCAATGAACTGTTTGATTCCAAACTCTTGCTCCGCCAAATCCATGGCCTTGACAAGGCTTTCCATCATTGCGACATCAACCGAGGCAAAGGGCTGCGCTTCCGGACTTCTCAAGAACTGCGCCCAACTTTGTGCGACCAAGGTACCTTCGTATTTCGGATCGCTGTTTCCTTCATAGAAAAGGACCTGATTGGGGACATAGCTGACAGTAATGACAGTCGTTCGGCTTGCTATGGCAACGGCTATTGCCACCTCTGGCGGGGTCTCCAGGGGTTTTACGGGATCATTCCCATCTGGCTCGCGATTCATGCCATCGTCGGCCATCAACAGGGCTGTCGGATGAGGTCTCGGAAAGGTCGGAATGTATATTTCTACATCGTGCGACCACTCTGTGGGGGTTACTTGGCCACCGGGCGACCAGCTTTGCGAGAACAACTCAAAACTTCGAATTGTGATTCCCGGCAATGTTCTTGTGCCTTTATCGACAAATTTAAGCGGCTCGCTGGCCTGCTCTTCCTTGTAACAGTTGAGCACCTCGCTGAAATTCTTACCGCTGGCGTCAAAACAAGACTGGCTTGATCTTGCAGGAGGTGGGGCGGAGGCGGCAAAGGGGCTGGTGACAACCTGAATTGCCAGGAACGATGCGATGGAGACTGAGCGTAATGAGGACATGAGGTAACCCTCTCGCGTTTTTACAAACGGGATGGTGACGCCTCTAAATGCTGGGAGTAACACCGGACGAGGGAGAGCGGACGGGGTGTATCAATTGACCGCTGCTCCCTGCTTAATTGTAGTCAACTTATGCAAATGCACATGATTCAAGTTCGATGGGACGAGAGATTGGGTTAGCACGTATTATCGGCGCCCTCGCGCAGACTGCGCCTGATTTGTTCCAAGCTGACTCATTCCTAGGGAGCGCTCGCTCATGCACCACCCCACCGCCACCAAGGTCCTGGTTATCGGCTATGTCTGGCCCGAGCCGCGCTCATCGGCTGCCAGCGGGCATGTCATGCAGATCCTCGACACCTTCCTCGGGCAAGGCTGGGACATCACCTTCAGCAGTCCGGCGGGTCCCGGCGAACACCGCGCCGACCTGGTCGCGCTGGGTATCCGCGAAGTGCCGATCGAACTCAATAGCAGCAGCTTCGACGCCTTCATCAGCGAGCTGGCGCCGGACATCGTGCTGTTCGACCAATTCATGATGGAAGAGCAGTTCGGCTGGCGGGTCGAGAAGCACTGCCCCGGCGCCCTGCGGGTGCTGGAGACGTCAGACTTGCAGAGCCTGCGCCACGCCCGGCATCAGCGCCTGAAGGAGCGCCTGAAGTGCGATGAGACCAGCGAGGACTTCAGCGACCTCTTCGCCCCGGCCCTGGGCGAGGAATTCCAGCGGATGGCCGACACCGACCTGGCCAAGCGGGAAATCGCTGCACTGTACCGCTGCGACCTCAACCTGATGGTGTCCGAGGTTGAAATCGAACTGTTGGTGGAGCACTTCAAGTTGCCCCGCAACCTGTTGCACTGGTGCCCGTTGATGCTGGACCTGCCCGGCGAACCGTCGATGCCATTCGAGGACCGGGCGCATTTCCTGAGCATCGGCAACTTTCGCCACGCACCGAACTGGGACGCCGTGCTCTGGATGAAAAACGCCATCTGGCCATTGATCCGTCACCAATTACCTGGCGCGCAACTGCACCTGTACGGCGCCTACACCCCGCCCAAGGCCGCCGCGCTGCATAACCCGGCCCTGGGCTTTCACATCATGAATTGGGCCGAGGACGCCTTGCAGGTGATGTCGGCGGCACGCATCTGCCTGGCGCCGCTGCGTTTCGGCGCTGGCATCAAGGGCAAGCTGATCGACGCCATGCTCTGCGGCACCCCCAACGTCACCACGCCCGTGGGGGCCGAAGCCATGCACGGCGACATGCCCTGGCCCGGTGCGATTGCCCAGAGCGCCGAAGGCATCGCCAATGTGGCAGTGCAGTTGTACCGCGACCAGGCGCGCTGGACCCAGGCCCAGGATGCGGGCCTCGCGTTGCTGGCGAACCGCTACCGGCAACAGGTGCACGGCCCGGCGCTGATCGACAGCATCAACGCTTGCCGGGCGGACCTGACGCAAAGACGCCGGGACAATTTCACCGGCAGCATGCTGCGTCACCACCAGCACAAAAGCACCCTATACATGTCCCAGTGGATCGAAGAAAAAAACCGCAACGCTTAGACGTCAGAGTGGCAGCCGCCTGGCGAAGGGGGCATTATCCAAGGGCGATAACAATAAAAGCGCCAGGCCCATGACCCGAACAGCCAGAATCACCGACCCCTCCTACGAGTTGATGGACGACCATAACGGGTTGTCCATCATCTACCGTCAGCACGGTTTTCCCTGCCCGCTGGTGCGCTGGCATTTCCACAAGGAATACGAGCTGCACTTGATCGTCGCCAGTTCCGGCAAAGTGTTCATTGGCGACTACATCGGCAACTTCTATCCCCAATCGCTGTTCCTCACCGGCCCCAACCTGCCCCATAACTGGATCAGCCAGGTGGCCGAGGACGAAGTGGTGCACAAGCGCGACATGCTGGTGAACTTCACTGACGAATTGTTCGAAAGCGGCCACCAGGTATTCGCCGAACTCAAGACGGTCGCACCGCTGCTCGAACGTGCCCAATACGGCATCGAGTTCCGTTGCAAACGCACCATCCGCCAGGCCATGACCCTGATGCAGCGCATCGCCGATTCCCAAGGCATGAGCCGCCTCGGGCATTTCTTCATCCTGATGGAGCTGCTGGCGGCCACGGATGACTACCAACTGCTTTCCGGCGCGACCTCTGCGCAAGCGGCGGACGAACACAGCATCGACCGCACCAACCGCGCGGTGGACTACATCTTTGCCCACTACGCCCGGGAACTGTCCCTGGAAGAAGTGGCCGAGCACCTGGGCATGAAACCCACCTATTTCAGCCGGGTGTTCAAACAGGCCACCGGGCGTTGCTTCATTGAATTCGTCAATCGCCTGCGCATCAGCAAATCCTGCGAGTTGCTGGCTGATGGCGACAAACCGGTGACAGACGTGTGCTTCGAATCGGGTTTCAACAACATCTCCAATTTCAACCGGCGTTTCCAGCAACTCAAGGGCATGACCCCGTCCCATTACCGGCGGCTGGCGGTGCAGCGGTTGACCGAGCAGAACCAGGGCTGAAAATCTCGGATCATTTCTGTGGCGGGATTCATGTGGGAGCAAGGCTTGCCCGCGATGCAGGCGCCTCGGTTCCCCGGAAGACCGTGTCAACTTCATCGCGGGCAAGCCTTGCTCCCACAGATAATTTCCATCGCCACACCCCCATCCAGTGCAAAAAAGTATCAGCACAAGTGCGACGGATGATTTGTCACGCCGTCCATAGAGGGCTGTAATCAGCGCACATTCTTCCCTTCATCCGGAAGACACAAAAACAATAACTGTCCTTCTGCAGCCTTCGGGCGCGGAAAAGGAGTGCGCGATGAAACCTTCGGTAAAAGCTCTGCTTGTCTCCACCTGCATGACCCTCAGCAGCGTCAGCTTCGGCGCCCAGACCCTCACCATTGCCACGGTCAACAACAGCGACATGATCCGCATGCAAAAGCTCTCGAAAACCTTCGAGGCCGAGCACCCGGACATCAAGCTGAACTGGGTGGTGCTCGAAGAAAACGTCCTGCGCCAGCGCCTGACCACCGACATTGCCACCCAGGGCGGACAGTTCGACGTGCTGACCATTGGCATGTACGAAGCCGCACTCTGGGGCGCCAAGGGCTGGCTGGAACCAATGAAAGACCTGCCGGCTTCCTACGACCTGGACGACGTTTTCCCTTCCGTGCGCGATGGCTTGTCGGTCAAAGGCTCGCTGTACGCCCTGCCGTTCTATGCCGAAAGCTCGATCACCTATTACCGCACGGACCTGTTCAAGAACGCCGGGCTGACCATGCCCGAACACCCGACGTGGACCCAGATCGGTGAATTCGCCGAAAAACTCACCGACAAATCCAAGGAACAATATGGCCTGTGCCTGCGGGGCAAGGCTGGTTGGGGCGAGAACATGGCGCTGATCACCACCCTGGCCAACGGTTATGGCGCGCGCTGGTTCGATGAGAAGTGGCAGCCGCAATTCAATGGGCCCGAGTGGAAAGACGCACTCAATTTCTACGTCGACAACATGAAGAAATCCGGCCCGCCGGGTGCTTCCAGCAACGGTTTCAACGAAAACCTGGCGCTGTTCAACAGCGGCAAATGCGCGATCTGGGTGGATGCCAGCGTCGCCGGTTCGTTCGTCACCGACAAGACCCAGAGCAAGGTGGCCGACCACGTTGGATTCACCTTCGCCCCCCACGAAAAAACCGACAAGGGCACTTCGTGGATGTACTCCTGGTCGCTGGCAATCCCGGCCAGCTCCAAAGCCAAGGACGCGGCCACGGTCTTTACCACTTGGGCGACGTCCAAGGAATACAGCCAATTGGTCGCCAAGACCGACGGCATTGCCAACGTACCGCCAGGCACCCGCACCTCGACCTACAGCGACGAGTACATGAAGGCCGCGCCGTTTGCCAAGGTGACCCTGGAGTCGTTGAAAGTCGCCGACCCGAAAGCGCCAACCCTCAAGCCTGTGCCCTACATCGGCATCCAGTTGGTGACCATTCCCGAGTTCCAGGCCATCGGCACCCAGGTGGGCAAGTTCTTTTCGGGCGCGCTGACCGGCCAGCAGACCGTGGACCAGGCGTTGACCGCCGCGCAGTCCACCACCGAACGCGAGATGAAACGCGCTGGGTATCCCAAGTAGTCAGTTCATTGAGGCCCGCTCCCGATTCCTGTGGGAGCGAGCTTGCTCGCGATGAGGGCCCCCCAGCCAATATTCCGAGCGACTGACACGACGCTATCGCGAGCAAGCTCGCTCCCACAGTGGATCTTCATAGGCCCGCAAAAATCGGTTCAATGCCATGAATAGCTCAACAACAACTGCCAAAGCCCCCATCGAGATTGCCCCGCCGGCACGCAAGATCCGCCTGGCGAACCCCGGTTGGTTCCTGGTCAGCCCTTCAGTGGCCTTGTTGCTGCTGTGGATGATCGTGCCGCTGGGCATGACCGTCTACTTCTCGATGATCCGCTACAACCTGCTCTACCCCGGCGAAAACGAATTCGTCGGGCTGGAGAACTTCACTTATTTCCTGACCGACTCAGGCTTCATGCCCGGCGCCACCAATACCCTGTTGCTGGTGGGCAGCGTGCTGCTGATCAGTATCGTGCTGGGGGTGTTGATCAGCGCGCTGCTGGAGGCCAGCGAGTTTTTTGGTCGCGGCATCGTCCGAGTCCTGCTGATCTCGCCGTTCTTCATCATGCCCACCGTCGGCGCGCTGATCTGGAAGAACCTGATCTTCCACCCGGTCTCGGGCATCCTCGCCTCGGTGTGGAAGCTGTTCGGCGCCCAACCGGTGGACTGGCTGGCCCACTATCCGCTGCTGTCGATCATCATCATCGTGAGTTGGCAATGGCTGCCCTTCGCGATCCTGATCCTGATGACCGCCATGCAGTCGCTGGACCAGGAACAGAAAGAAGCCGCGCGCCTGGACGGTGCCGGCCCGATCGCGATTTTCTGGCACCTGACCCTGCCGCACCTGGCCCGCCCGATTGCCGTGGTGCTGATGATCGAGACAATCTTCCTGCTGTCGGTGTTCGCCGAGATCTTCACCACCACCAACGGTGGCCCCGGCTACGCCTCCACCAACCTTGCCTACCTGATCTACAACCAGGCGCTGGTGCAGTTCGACGTCGGCATGGCTTCGGCCGGTGGCCTGATTGCCGTGGTCATTGCCAACATCGCCGCCATCATCCTGGTCCGGATGATCGGTAAAAACCTCACCGACAAGCACTGAGGCCGTCGCCATGACTCTTCAACAATCCCGTCGCCTGCAAAGCCTGCTGCTGGGCACGCTGGCCTGGGCCATCGCGATCCTGATCTTCTTCCCGATCTTCTGGATGGTGCTGACCAGCTTCAAGACCGAAATCGACGCGTTCGCCACGCCGCCGCAGTTCATCTTCACGCCCACGCTGGAGAACTACCTGCACATCAACGAGCGCAGCAACTACTTCAGCTTCGCCTGGAACTCGGTGGTGATTTCCTTCAGCGCCACCGCCCTGTGCCTGCTGATTGCGGTGCCGGCGGCCTACTCCATGGCGTTCTATGAAACCCAGCGCACCAAAGGCACGCTGCTGTGGATGCTCTCCACCAAGATGCTGCCGCCAGTGGGCGTGCTGATGCCGATCTACCTGCTGGCCAAGCAGTTTGGCCTGCTGGACACGCGTCTCGCATTGATCGTCATCTACACGTTGATCAACCTGCCCATCGTGGTCTGGATGATTTACACCTACTTCAAGGATATTCCCCGCGACATCCTCGAGGCCGCACGCCTGGATGGCGCCACCCTGTGGCAGGAGATGGTCCGCGTGCTGCTGCCGATTGCCAAGGGCGGCCTGGCTTCCACTGTGCTGCTGTCACTGATCCTGTGCTGGAACGAGGCCTTCTGGTCGCTGAACCTCACCTCCTCCAAGGCCGCGCCACTGACGGCGTTGATCGCCTCTTACTCCAGCCCGGAAGGTTTGTTCTGGGCCAAATTGTCGGCCGTCTCGACCCTGGCCTGCGCGCCGATCCTGATCTTCGGCTGGATCAGCCAGAAACAGCTGGTGCGCGGTTTGTCCTTCGGCGCCGTGAAATGAACCGTCAAAAGATCGCAGGCATCACCAGCTCCTACACACAGCCCACAACCTTCACGAGCCCTGTAGGAGCTGTCGAGTGCAACGAGGCTGCGATCTTTCCCAGTCAACTGAATAAATGACAAGTGGAGGCCCATCATCATGGCCAACCTGAAAATCAAGAATCTGCAAAAGGGTTTCGAAGGCTTCTCCATCATCAAGGGCATCGACCTTGAGGTGAACGACCGCGAGTTCGTGGTCTTCGTAGGCCCGTCGGGCTGTGGCAAGTCCACGCTGCTGCGGCTGATCGCCGGCCTTGAAGAGGTCAGCGACGGCACCATCGAACTGGATGGCCGGGACATTACCGAAGTCAGCCCGGCCAAGCGTGACCTGGCAATGGTGTTCCAGACCTACGCCTTGTACCCGCACATGAGCGTGCGCAAGAACATGTCCTTCGCCCTGGACCTGGCCGGCGTGCCCAACGCCGAGGTCGAGAAGAAGGTCAACGAAGCGGCGCGCATCCTCGAACTGGGGCCGATGCTCGAGCGCAAGCCCAAGCAACTGTCTGGCGGCCAGCGCCAGCGCGTAGCGATCGGTCGGGCCATCGTGCGCAACCCGAAAATCTTCCTGTTCGACGAGCCGCTGTCCAACCTCGACGCCGCCCTGCGGGTGCAGATGCGCCTGGAACTGGCACGCCTGCACAAAGAGTTGCAGGCGACCATGATCTACGTGACTCACGACCAGGTCGAAGCCATGACCCTGGCCGACAAGGTGGTGGTGCTCAATGGCGGGCGCATCGAGCAGGTCGGCTCACCGCTGGAGCTGTATCACCAGCCGGCCAACCTGTTTGTCGCCGGGTTCCTCGGCACACCAAAAATGGGCTTTCTCAAAGGCAAGGTCACCGGCCTGGATAGCCAGGGTTGTGAAGTGCTGCTGGACGCTGGCACCCGTATCAGCCTGCCCTTGAGCGGTGCCAGCCTGAGCGTCGGCGGCGCGGTGACCCTGGGGATTCGCCCGGAACACCTGAACCTGGCACAACCGGGTGATTGCACCCTGCAAGTCACCGCCGACGTCAGCGAGCGGCTGGGCAGCGACACCTTCTGTCACGTCGTCACGGCCTCCGGCGAAGCCTTGACCATGCGCGTTCGCGGCGATCTGGCCAGCCGTTTCGGCGAGCAACTGAACCTGCACCTGGACGCTGAACACTGCCACTTATTCGATGCCGAGGGCGTTGCGGTGACCCGCGCGCTGCGCGCCGCCGCCTGATTGCCGAGACCTGCGATGAAACTCAACCGACAAAACCTGCACAACCTCAACCCTGCCGTCGCCCTGCCCGGCTACCCTTTGGGCGACGTCCGCCAGGGCATCGCCCACATCGGCGTCGGCGGTTTCCACCGGGCGCACCAGGCCTACTACACCGATGCGCTGATGAATACCGGCACCGACCTGGACTGGGCCATCTGCGGCGTGGGCCTGCGGGCCGAGGATCGCCGTGCCCGGGATGACCTGGCAGGCCAGGACTACCTGTTCACCCTGTACGAACTGGGCGACACCGATGACACCGAAGTTCGCGTGATCGGCGCGATCAATGACATGTTGCTGGCTGAAGATGGCGCCCAGGCGCTGATCGATAAACTCGCCGACCCGCAGATCCGCATCGTCTCGCTGACCATCACCGAGGGCGGCTATTGCATCGACGACAGCAACGGCGAGTTCATGACCCACTTGCCGCAGATCCAGCACGACCTGGCCCATCCTGACGCTCCGAAAACCGTCTTCGGTTTCCTCTGCGCCGCCCTGGCCAAGCGCCGCGCGGCCGGCACCCCGGCGTTCACCCTGATGTCCTGCGATAACCTGCCCCATAACGGCGCCGTGACCCGCAAGGCGCTGCTGGCCTTCGCCGCGCTGCGCGATGCGGAGCTGGGGCAATGGATCGACCGCAACGTCAGTTTCCCCAACGCCATGGTCGATCGCATCACGCCCATGACCAGCGTGGCCCATCGCCTGCAACTGCATGATGAACACGGCATCGATGACGCCTGGCCGGTGGTCTGCGAACCGTTCGTGCAATGGGTGCTGGAAGACAAGTTCGTCAACGGTCGCCCGGCCTGGGAAAAGGTCGGTGTGCAGTTCACCGATGACGTCACACCCTATGAAGAGATGAAGATCAAGCTGCTCAACGGCAGCCACCTGGCGTTGACCTACCTGGGCTTTCTCAAGGGTTATCGCTTCGTCCACGAGACCATGAACGACCCGCTGTTCGTGCGTTACATGCGCGCCTACATGGACCTGGACGTGACGCCGCAACTGGCGCCAGTGCCGGGCATCGACCTGACCGACTACAAGAACACCCTGGTGGAGCGTTTTTCCAACCAGGCGATTGCCGACCAGTTGGAACGGGTCTGTTCGGACGGCTCGTCGAAGTTTCCAAAATTCACGGTGCCGACCATCAACCGCTTGATCGCCGACGGTGGCGAAACCCGCCGCGCGGCGCTGGTGGTGGCCGCCTGGGCCGTGTACTTGAAGGGCGTTGACGAGAACGGCGTGACGTATTCAATCCCGGACCCACGGGCAGCGTTCTGCCAGGCACTGGTGGCTGACGATGCGCTGGTGACCCAGCGGGTGCTGGAGGTGGAAGAAATCTTTGGCACCGCCATTCCCCGCTCGCCGGAGTTCGTGGCAGCATTCGAATGGTGCTGCAACAGCTTGCGCGAGCACGGGGTCACACGGACGCTTGAGCGGATACTGGCTGACGTGAACTGAGGTTTAATCGTTCCCACGCTCTGCGTGGGAACGCCTCAGCGGACGCTCCGCGTTCGGCTTCTTGGGGACGCGGAGCGTCCCGTGCTGCATTCCCACGCAGAGCGTGGGAACGATCTGACCACTCAGGGGTTTTTCCATGGCAAACCAACAACTGTTCCTGGGCATCGACTGCGGCACCCAAGGCACCAAGGCGCTGATCCTGGACGCAACCAGTGGCCAGGTCCTGGGCCAGGGTGCCGCGGCGCACGCCATGATCAGCGGCCTCAACGGTCGCCGCGAACAAGACACCGAGCAATGGCTCGATGCATTCACCCAGGCGACTCACCAAGCCTTGGCGGACGCTGGGGTCGATGGCCAGGCGATCCTCGGCATCGGCGTCTCCGGCCAGCAACACGGCCTGGTGTTGCTCGATGACCAGGGCCAGGTCTTGCGCCCGGCCAAGCTGTGGTGCGACACCGAGACAACGCCGGAAAACGATCGGCTCCTGGCGCACCTGGGCGGTGAAGACGGTAGCCTCGAACGCCTCGGCGTGGTGATCGCGCCGGGCTACACGGTGTCCAAGCTGCTCTGGACGCGGGAGCAGCATCCCCAGGTTTTCGAACGCATCGCCAGCGTCCTGCTGCCCCACGACTTCCTCAACTACTGGCTCACCGGCCGCCATTGCAGCGAATACGGCGACGCCTCGGGAACCGGCTATTTCAACGTACGTACCCGCCAATGGGACGTGCAACTGTTACAACACATCGCCCCCAGTGGCCGCTTGCAAGCAGCGCTGCCGGAACTGATCGAGGCCCATCAGCCAGTCGGACGCATCCTGCCCGCTATTGCCGCGCACCTGGGCATCAACCCCGAGGCGGTGGTGGCCAGTGGTGGCGGCGACAACATGATGGGTGCCATCGGCACCGGGAATATCCAGCCCGGCGTGATCACCATGAGCCTCGGGTCCTCCGGCACGGTCTACGCCTATGCCGCCGAACCTGTGGTCAGTCCACAGCCGTCCGTGGCGACGTTCTGCTCCTCCAGCGGTGGCTGGCTGCCGTTGATCTGCACCATGAACCTGACCAACGCCACCGGGGCGATTCGCGAATTGCTGGCGCTGGACATCGACACGTTCAACGCCTTGGTGGTCCAGGCTCCGATTGGCGCCGAGGGCGTGTGCATGCTGCCGTTCCTCAACGGCGAGCGCGTTCCCGCCCTGCCCCACGCCACCGGCAGCCTGCTGGGCCTGACCACTACCAACCTGACCCGGGCCAACCTGTGTCGCGCCGTGGTCGAAGGCACGACCTTCGGTTTGCGCTATGGCCTGGACCTGCTGCGAGCCAACGGACTCCAGGCCCAGAGCATTCGCCTGATCGGCGGAGGTTCGAAGAGCGCGGAGTGGCGGCAGATCGTCGCCGACATCATGGACACCACGGTCATTTGCACCGAACAGAGCGAAGCCGCTGCCTTGGGGGCGGCGATCCAGGCAGCATGGTGCCATTCCGGTTCACAGACAGGCTTGGCCGAACTGTGCGAGCGCTGCGTCAAGCTCGACCCGAGCAGCGAAACCCGGCCAATCGCCGCGCATGTCGCGGCGTCGCAACAGGCTTATGAACGTTATCGACAACACGTCGCAACCCTTTGAGAGCGGGAAACTATGTATTTGGTGTGTGGTGAAGCGCTGTTTGATTTTTTCAGTGAGACCGAGGCGGATGGCCCGGCCTCGCAAGTGAACTACAAGGCCATCGCCGGTGGTTCACCGTTCAACGTGGCCGTGGGGCTGCGTCGCCTGGGTGTTGGATCGGCGCTGTTTACCGGGCTGTCCACCGACTATCTGGGCCGACGCTTGCATCAGGTGCTGCTCAATGAAGGGGTCAGCGCCCAATACCTGGTGGACTTCGACGCACCGACCACCCTGGCGATGGTCGCCGTAGGCGCCAATGGTTCGCCCCACTACAGTTTTCGCGGCGAAGGCTGTGCGGACCGACAACTGAGCCTGGCGCATCTACCGGACCTGGGCCCCGAGGTGCGAGGTTTACATGTCGGCTCGTTCTCGCTGGTGGTCCAACCCATCGCCGACACGCTCCTGGCCCTGGTGCAACAGGAAAGCGGCCGACGCCTGATCAGCCTCGACCCGAATGTGCGGCTCAACCCGCAGCCGGATATCGAGCTGTGGCGCTCGCGGATTGCGACGCTGGTGCAATATGCCGACCTGATCAAGGTCAGTGACGAAGACCTGAGCCTGCTATACCCCGGAAAGGAACCCGAGGCGATCATCGAAGGTTGGCTGGGGAACCGCTGCCAATTGGTCTTCCTGACCCGTGGCGGCCAGGGCGCTACGGTCTTCAGTCGCCAACACGGTTCATGGTCGCTGCCGTCCTGTCCGGTGAAGATCGCCGACACCGTGGGTGCGGGCGATACCTTCCAGGCCGCGCTGATTGCGTGGTTGACTGAACAACAATTGGATTCGGTCGAGGGTATGCATACCCTGACCCGGGAACAGATCAGCGCAATGCTTGGGTTCGCCATTCGCGCCGCCGCCCTGACTTGCGGCAAAACCGGGCCAGACCTGCCCTATAGGCAACAATTGAACTGAATGGCGCATCGCGACTAAAAAACTGAACGCCGGGTTCGGACATGACCGGACCCGAGCGTCAGGCTTACAAGAACAAGGCTGTTATCAGCGCCCGGTCATTCGATGGTGTTGTTGATGAAAATGATTGCCAGCGGCAGGGTTGTGGTCGAGCTCGGTACGCAGTTCGGCAATCAAATCGTTGATGGCCCGGCAACCGGTGAGTTTCCTGGCATCGATGTCGGTTTTGATCAAAGCCACGCGATCGGTTTCGTGATCGTCGTAAATCTTGACAGTCATCGTCAGCTCAGGTGACAAGGTGCATTGCGAGCGCTTGGGCAACAAGCTGCTTTCAATGATGTTTCGCATTTCAAGGGCAGATAAAAACATGGCGACTCTCTCCTGTTGAGGCGGCCAACTTATGTTCACGAGGGCAATATTCTCGTCCGTTTTCTTCCCTGCGGACTGGGACTACGAATATTGTGCCGTTCGTTCGTTCTTTTTAGCGTTTTCAGTCAACGAGTTCGTCAGGCGAACTCTTGAATCATCCCGCAAAAAGTATGCCTGTCTTGAAGACCTTGCGGATTGATCTGAATCAAGCGCTTAGCTTCGTCCTGCGCCAGAGAGCTCATGCAAAATGCAAGGACCCCCTACTTTTTCCATGCAAACTGCAATCGCCTTGTTCCTGTTCGAAAACTAGATTAGCCCCGAATGCGCAGACGCAAGCGGGCATCCGTCGCCTGGTTAAAAAAAAGTGTGACGGAGCGTAAAAACTCAAATCGCGCCCACCGCCGCACGCTCGGCCACGTGGCGCAAACTGTCGAAATTGATGTTGGCACCGGAATCGATCGCCACCAGCGTCTGCCCTCGCGCGCCCGTATGCGCCACGTACTGCTTGATGCCTGCCACCGCCAGTGCGCCCGACGGTTCGGTGATGGAGCGGGTATCGTCATAGATGTCCTTGATCGCGGCGCACAGTTGATCGTTGCTCACGGTCATCACTTCATCAACACAGAAACGACAGATATCGAAGCCATGGGCGCCGATCTGCGCCACGGCCACGCCATCGGCGAAGGTTCCCACCTCCGGCAAGGTGACCCGCTCGCCGGCTGCCAGCGCCGCCTGGAGGCAGGCAGAATGCTGCGACTCGACGCCGATGATGCGTACCTCCGGGCGCAGGTACTTGACGTAGGCCGCGATCCCGGCGATCAGCCCACCGCCGCCGACCGGGACGAAAATCGCATCCAACTGGCCGGGGTGCTGGCGCAGGATCTCCATGGCGACGGTGCCCTGCCCGGCGATCACGTCCGGGTCATCGAAAGGCGAGACGAACTCCCGTCCGGTCTGCTCGGCCAGCTCCAGCGCGTGCGCCAGGGCAAACGGAAAGCTTTCCCCGTGCAGAATCGCTTCGGCGCCTCGGTTGCGCACGCCCAGCACCTTCAATTGTGGAGTGGTCACAGGCATGACGATGCTGGCCGAAATCCCCAATTCCCGTGCCGCCAGCGCGACACCCTGGGCATGATTGCCGGCAGACGCGGTGATGACGCCACGGGCGCGCTGCTCCGGGCTCAGTTGCACGAGTTTGTTGTAGGCACCGCGGATCTTGAAGGAAAAGGTCGGTTGCAGGTCTTCGCGCTTGAGCAGGATCCGGTTACCCAAGGCCTCGGACAGTGCAGGAGCCGCTTGCAGCGGCGTACGCACGGCCAGTTCATAGACCGGCGCGGCGAGAATCTTCTTAACATAGTGCTCAAGCAGGGCTTGCTCGGTGCGGGTGACGGTCATGGCGATCTCCTGGTTCGGGCGGAGCCCAGGAGACAGAAAGAAAAAACCCGCCTCCAGGGCGGGTTGGGTGCAGCCGTCAGCTAACCCGCCAAATAAGGAATGGCGGTAATAATGCTTGGCTGGCTGCGCAGTACGGTTGAAGTCATGAGTGGAAATTAGCGGTGCGTTGGTGGCAAGTCAATGGCAAATTGTAGGAGCTGGCGAAGCCTGCGATCTTTTGATCTTTTGATCTTTTGATCTTTTGATCTTTCGCTTGAGACTCAAGTGGCTGGGGAAAGATCGCAGCCTCGTTGCACTCGACAGCTCCTACACAGCTCCTACACAGCTCCTACACAGCTCCTACATGGCTCCTACATGGCGTTGCGTCATTTGAGTCCGACTTTGTACAGCGCCCCGTCGTCCTCATCCGTCAGCACATACAGATAGCCGTCCGGGCCCTGGCGAACATCCCGCACTCGCGCCTTGAGCTCACCCAGCAAACGCTCTTCGTGGACGACCTTGTCGCCCTGCAATTGCAGGCGGATCAGTTCTCCGGGCACCAGCGCCCCGATGAACACGTTGCGCTGCCAGGCCTTGAAACGATCATGGTCGTAGAACGCCATGCCGCTGAGCCCCGGTGACACCTGCCAGACGTGGTGAGGGTCAAGGCCACCCTCGACGGTCTTGCCCTGGGCTTCGGGAATCGGGGCACCTGAATAGTTGATGCCATGGGTCGCCAATGGCCAGCCGTAGTTCTTGCCGCGCTCGATGATGTTCATCTCATCACCGCCCTTGGGCCCGTGTTCGTTCTCCCACAACGTGCCATTCCAAGGGTTGAGTGCCGCACCCTGGGGGTTGCGCATGCCGTAGGACCATATCTCGGGACGGACGTTTTTCTGGCCGACAAAGGGGTTGTCGTCGGGCACCTTGCCGTCGGGGTAGATGCGCACGACCTTGCCTTGCAATTTGTCGAGGTCCTGAGCGGTGGGCCGCTCGTTGTTTTCCCCCAAGGTAATGAACAGATAACCGTCGCGGTCGAAGACCAGGCGCGAGCCAAAGTGGTTGCCCGTGGACAACTTGGGCTGCTGACGAAAGATCACGTTGAAATTCTTCAGGCTCTTGAGATCTTCGGACAGTTGCCCGCGCCCCACGGCGGTGCCGGCCTTGCCGTCTGCGCCCGCCTCGGCATAAGACAGGTAGACGGTGCGATCCTGCTTGAAGTCAGGCGACAGCACCACGTCCAGCAGACCGCCCTGGCCCTTGGCCCACACTTGTGGCACGCCACTCAAGGGTGTGGACAATTGACCATCGGGGCTGACCACGCGCAGGTTGCCCGGTCGCTCCGTCACCAGCATGCCCTGCTGGCCAGGCAAGAATGCGACGGACCAAGGGTGCTCCAGCCCCTTGACCACGGTGGTCACTTCCAGAGTGCCCTCCTCGCTCTTGAATGACTGGGTTGGCGCGGCTGCGGCCGGCGTGGCAAAGGTCAGGACAGCGCTGGCGCAACAGGCGGCCAGGAGTGTTTTACGCAACATGCACAATTCCTTCTGTGGTGTGAAAAGAGAGCGACAGTCTCCAGTACCTAGCGGTTGCCATTTTGGCTGCTCCTGGGTGGCGTAGGAGACTCGATGGTGGGACGCGGCGAACCCAATGGCTGGCCGGACCGGGGATAACCATTGCCGATACCGCCGTTTTCCAGGGTCGGTGGGCGCGGTACCGGCACCGTCGGGTTGTTATGAATCGTCGGCACATTGGACCGTGTGCCCTGCATGCTATTGGGATTGGCCCGCCGCGTCGGGCTGTTATAGGGATTGTTGTTGCCCGGCAGATTCTGGGCCAGAACCATGGGGGCTCCGCCCGGCGTGGCCGCTTGGGCGGCGGCGGTCAGCAATAGCGTCGTGATGGCAATTATCAGCCTGTTCATTCGGACACCTCTTGAGTTCAGGCATATCGAAAGCACGCTACGCCGCAGGTTCGCCCTTGTTAAGCGAAATGTCCGAGTGAAGATGTAACCAAGAGTCTCCAAGCTCGCCCCCACCATGGAAACTTTTCCCAAGGCGCGAAGGTCACCAGAAAGACATCCACCGGCAAGGACAACACCACCATGGCACGGGCAATCTGGAAAGGCGCAATCAGTTTCGGGCTGGTCCACATTCCTGTCGCACTGGTGTCGGCCACCTCATCCCAGGGCGTGGATTTTGACTGGCTGGACAAACGCAGCATGGACCCGGTGGGCTACAAACGGGTCAACAAGGCCACGGGCAAGGAAGTGACCAAGGACGACATCGTCAAGGGCGTCCAGTACCAGAAGGGTCAATACGTGCTGCTCAGCGAAGAGGAAATTCGCTCCGCCCACCCCAAGTCCACCCAGACCATCGATATCTTTGCCTTTGTCGACAGCGAGAAGATCCCGTTGCAAAACATCGACACGCCCTACTTTCTCGCCCCCGACAAACGCGGGGGCAAAGTCTATGCCCTGCTGCGCGAAACCCTGGTCAAGACCCACAAGGTCGCCCTGGCCCACGTCGTGCTGCATACCCGCCAGCACCTGGCGGCGCTCATGCCCCTTGAATCGGCGCTGGTACTGGTGATGCTGCGCTGGCCCGCGGAGGTGCGCGACCTTGATGTCCTCGAGTTGGGCGACGAGGTGACGAACCCGACCCTGGCCAAGGGCGAGCTGGAAATGGCCAAGCGTCTGGTGGAAGACATGAGCGCCGACTGGGAGCCGCAAGAATACCGGGACAGTTTCGAAGACAAAATCATGGAACTGGTGGAGAAAAAGGCCAATGAAGGCCGTCTCGAAGCGGTGGAGACCGACCCGGGCGAAGAACAACGCAAGACCGCCGATGTCATCGACCTTACCGAGTTGCTCAAGCGCAGCCTGGGCAGCAAGGGCAAGATCACCGACAAATCCGCCGGGAAGGCCCCTGCAAAACCTGCGAAAGCCGGCAAATCCGCTCCTGCCAAAAAAGCCACCAAGGCCTCCCGGGGGTAAACCCTGGCGTGCGCGATACAAGGGAACCTGTCATGGCCAACGCCGAGAGTGAATCTGCTCGTTTGTCCAACGCCAAACCGGACGCTACGACGGCCCGCAAGGCGCCTCAAAACCGCCTGCCCGAGCGCCTCGCGCCGCAATTGGCCACGCCCGTGGAAGAACCACCCACCGGCGAATGGCGCTATGAAGTCCAATTCCACGGTTATCGATTGCTGACCCGCATCGAACATGGCGAAGTCCGCTTGTTCAATCGCAATCACCAGGACTGGACCGAGCGGCTGAAGCTGCATGCCGACGCCCTGGCCGGGTTGAACCTGGGGGACAGCTGGCTCGACGGCGAACTGGTTCTGCTCGATGAGACCGGCCACTCCGATTTCGCGGCCCTGCGCCAGGCCTTCGACATCAGTCGCACCGTCGACATGGTGTATTTCCTATTCGATGCGCCGTTCCTCAATGGTGTCGACCTGCGCCAGGCGCCGGTGGAGGAACGCCGTGCAGCCCTGAAGAAAGCCCTTGGCAACAACGCCAGCAAGCGCCTGCGCTTTTCCGAGTCGTTTTCGGCCAGCCAGCACGACATGTTCGAAAGCGCTATCGCGCTCTCACTGGACAGCGTGGTCGGCAAGCGCCTGGGCAGCGCTTATATATCCCAGCGAAGCGCCGATTGGGTAAAACTCAAGTGCCGGTTGCGCCAGGCTTTCGTCATCGTCGGGTTCACCCGCCCCCAAGGCAAGCGCAGCGGTTTCGGCGCGCTGTTGCTGGCGGTCAACGGGCCCTCGGGGCTGGTGTACGCCGGTCGGGTCGGGACAGGGTTCAGCCAGGCGCAAATCAAACAATTACACGCGCAACTGTGCGCGCAGCAGCGCGAGACTTCGCCACTGGCGTTGCCACTCGACGGTGTGCAGGTGCGCGGCGTGCAATGGGTCGAGCCCGGCCTGACCTGCGAGGTCGAGTTCACAGAATGGAGCCGCGACAACCAAGTGCGTCAGGCTATTTTCCTCGACTTGTCGAGCACGATGCCGGCCAACAAGGTGGTTCGCGAGCAGCCCCTGCCGATAAAGCCTGCGACACCGGAACCCAAGCGTCGCAGCAAAGCCCGCGCGGCCAAAGTCGACGGCGTGACGATCACCCACCCCGATCGGGTCATCGACAGTGTCAGCGGTGTGCAAAAGGCCGAGCTGGCGCAGTATTACCTGGACATCGCCCCGTGGATCCTGCCGCACCTCAAGCAGCGGCCGGTGGCGCTGCTACGGGCACCGGACGGTATCGGCGAAGAGCAGTTCTTTCAAAAACATGCCGATCGCCTGGACATTCCCCATATCAAACAGCTGGATCCGCGACTGGACCCAGGCCATGCGGCGT
The DNA here is from genome assembly GCF_001425105.1 of Pseudomonas sp. Root401. Taxonomy (NCBI): domain Bacteria; kingdom Pseudomonadati; phylum Pseudomonadota; class Gammaproteobacteria; order Pseudomonadales; family Pseudomonadaceae; genus Pseudomonas; species Pseudomonas sp. Root401. Next base: position 37,373 of record NZ_LMDO01000015.1, read on the forward strand.
TGATGGAAATCGATGACATCCACGCCCTGGTCAGCGCGGCGCAGATGGGCACAGTGGAACTGCACACCTGGACCGCGACCCACGATCGGATCGAGACACCCGACCTGTTTGTCCTGGACCTGGATCCGGACCCTTCGCTGCCCTGGAGCGCCATGATCGAGGCGACCCACATGACCTTGGCGGTGCTCGACGAGTTGGGTTTGCAGGCTTTTCTCAAGACCAGCGGTGGTAAAGGCATGCACGTGATCGTGCCCTTGGCGAGAAGTGAAGGCTGGGACACCACCAAGGCGTTCGCCAAGGCCATATCACAGTTCCTGACCCGGCAAATGCCAGAGCGCATCACGGCCACCATGGGACCGAAGAACCGCGTCGGGAAAATATTCGTAGACTACCTGCGCAATGCCCGCGGCGCCAGCACGGTGGCCGCCTACTCGGTACGCGCCAGGCCCGGCCTGCCGGTCTCGGTGCCAATCGCCCGGACCGAACTGCAGACCCTGCGCAACGCCCAGCAATGGGACATCTATACCGCCCTGGAACGGGCCAAGGGCTTGGGCGCCGATCCCTGGGAAGGCTACAACCACCGCCAGCGGATCACGGCCAGGATGTGGGAGCAACTGGATGCGCAAAAACCCACCGACTGAATGTAGGAGCGTAGGAGCGTAGGAGCTGTCGAGTGAAACGAGGCTGCGATCTTTCCACAACCCATTGAGCCCAGAGCGAAAGATCAAAAGATCAAAAGATCAAAAGATCAAAAGATCGCAGGCTTCGCCAGCTCCTACATCCAGATAAAGATCACCAGCAAGCCACCAAAGAACGCCCACTTCTGCAGGTAATACAGCGTGCGGTTACGTTTTTTCAGGGCCTTGCCTTGCAAGCGGATCTTGTAGAGCCTGGAGAACGCCCGGTTCAGGCCGCCCGTCCTGTCACCCGCGTCGTTGGGCGCTCCGGCCGCCGCCATCACGGTGCGGCTGAACCAGCGATTGAACGCGCTAGCCCAGCGAAACTTCATGGGCCGCTCCACGTCGCAGAACAGGATGATGCGATTATGGTCGGTGGTGTTCTGGGCGTAATGAATGAACGTTTCGTCGAAGATCACCGCCTCGCCATCGCGCCAATGATAAGGCTCGCCATCGACATTGATGTAGCAACCAGCATCGTTGGGCGTTTCCAGGCCCAGGTGATAGCGATAGGAGCCGGCGTAGGGGTCGCGGTGCCGGACCAGTTTCGAGCCCGGCGGCAACTCGGCGAACATCGCCGCCTTGATCGAGCCGATGCTCTGTACCAGTTCGGTGGTGCGGGGGCACAGCTTCATGGCCGAGGGATGGCTGTCGCCATACCACTTCAAGTAGAAACGCTTCCAGCCGGTCTTGAAGAACGAATTGAAGCCCACATCGTCGTATTGATCGGAACGCTTGATCTCCCCCGCGTGCAGCAGGCCCAGACCTTCAGCCCGGATCTCTTGCCAATGGGCCTGCAACGGGCTCAGGTCCGGGAACTGCGCCGGGCTCAGGAACGGCCTGTTGGGCAGTTTCGAGCACAGGTAAAGCAGGCAATTGATCGGCGCGAGAAACGACGAATGATCGCTCAACTGGCGTCCGATCTTATGCCGCACGCGACCGCGCAGGTGAACGTAGCCAATGGAGAAGATGTACAGCGCGACAATGATGAGCTTCACGAAAAACCGTCACAATGCTGGAGTGAACTGGCTGTTTCCCCGGGCCAGCCAAGCGGCAAGGGGGATGGCATAGGGTGAGATGGCATTCTAGCCACAGTTTGTAACCGAAAGTTATCCTTCAATTGTGAAAAACTGTCTTGCCCGGGCAATACCCTATCGTTTATGCGGCCAGACCAGTACAATCGCCGCCACTATTACGCGCCCCCTTTGGTCGATACCGCAAACGCGGCTTCGGCGCACGTCTACCGGGCCAGGCGCTCCGTATGCTGCTGTCCTCTTATGCCGGATGGACCCTTGCGCTTGCGACCGCGACGCCTTTGCGCGGTCGGGACGTGCGCAAACAGGTACTGAACAGGTACTGCCGCACCCTTAGCTACTCTGAATGTTCCGCAGGATAAACCTTTGATCTCTACAGCTAACATCACGATGCAGTTCGGCGCCAAGCCACTGTTCGAAAACGTCTCTGTCAAATTCGGCGCGGGTAACCGCTACGGTCTGATTGGCGCCAACGGTTGCGGCAAGTCGACCTTCATGAAAATCCTCGGCGGCGACCTCGAACCGTCCGGCGGCCAGGTCATGCTCGAGCCGAACGTGCGCCTGGGTAAACTGCGCCAGGACCAGTTCGCCTACGAAGAATTCACCGTGATCGACACCGTGATCATGGGTCACGAAGAGCTGTGGAAGGTCAAGGCCGAGCGCGATCGCATCTATTCGCTGCCGGAAATGACCGAAGAAGACGGCATGGCCGTGGCCGAGCTGGAAACCGAATTTGCCGAGATGGACGGCTACACCGCCGAATCCCGTGCCGGTGAACTGCTGTTGGGCCTGGGGATTGGCATCGAACAGCATTTCGGCCCGATGAGCGAAGTGTCGCCAGGCTGGAAGCTGCGTGTGTTGCTGGCCCAGGCGCTGTTCTCCGACCCGGAAGTGCTGCTGCTCGACGAACCGACCAACCACCTGGATATCAACACCATCCGCTGGCTGGAAAACGTGCTGACCCAGCGCTCGAGCCTGATGATCATCATCTCCCACGACCGTCACTTCCTGAACAGCGTCTGCACCCACATGGCGGACCTGGACTACGGCGAGCTGCGCCTGTTCCCGGGCAACTACGACGAGTACATGACCGTGGCGACCCAGTCCCGCGAGCAACTGCTGTCGGACAACGCCAAGAAAAAAGCCCAGATTTCCGAGCTGCAGTCGTTCGTCAGTCGCTTCTCGGCCAACGCCTCGAAAGCCAAGCAGGCCACCTCTCGCGCCAAGCAGATCGACAAGATCCAACTGGCCGAGGTCAAGCCTTCGAGCCGTGTCAGCCCGTTCATTCGCTTCGAACAGACCAAGAAACTGCACCGCCAGGCGGTCATTGTCGAGCGCATGGCCAAAGGGTTTGACGGCAAGCCGCTGTTCAAGGACTTCAGTTTCACCGTCGAAGCCGGTGAACGCGTGGCGATCATTGGCCCGAACGGTATCGGCAAGACCACCTTGCTGCGTACCCTGGTCAATGAACTGGAACCCGATGCCGGTACCGTGAAATGGACCGACGCCGCGGAACTGGGCTACTACGCCCAGGACCATGCCCACGACTTCGAGGACGACGTCAACCTGTTCGACTGGATGGGCCAGTGGACCCAGGGCGGCGAACAACTGGTTCGTGGCACCTTGGGCCGCATGCTGTTTTCCAACGACGAGATCCTCAAGTCGGTCAAGGTCATTTCCGGTGGTGAGCAAGGCCGCATGCTGTTCGGCAAGCTGATCCTGCAAAAGCCCAACGTGCTGGTCATGGACGAACCGACCAACCACTTGGACATGGAATCGATCGAAGCGCTGAACCTGGCGCTGGAAAACTACCCGGGCACGCTGATCTTCGTCAGCCACGACCGTGAGTTCGTCTCCTCCCTGGCCACCCGCATCATCGAGCTGAGCGCCGATGGCGTGGTTGACTTCAGCGGCACCTATGACGATTACCTGCGTAGCCAGGGTGTGGTGTTCTAAGGACAGCCCTTGGCTGTTCGCTGCAAAAGCAAAGCCCTGCCCACTGTGACAGGGCTTTTTTGTATCCCAAAGGTCAATCCCCTGTGGGAGCAAAGCTTGCTCGCGATGAGGCCGGTACATTTACCCTCAATCCAAACTGAACACCCAGCCCCCAAGCACATTTAGTTAGCCTGCTTTCTTTTATCCCCTCCTCGCGCCATGATGAGGCTCTCTTACCGCTGCCCGCGAACGAGCCCTATGCCCACGCCCTCACCTGCCTCCAGCTCCCTGTCGATCACCCTGCAGATCGTCTCCATCGTTTTCTACACCTTCATCGCCTTTCTCTGCATCGGCCTGCCCATTGCCGTGCTGCCGGGTTATGTCCACGAACAACTGGGCTTCAGCGCGGTGGTGGCCGGGTTGACCATCGGTTCACAGTATCTGGCGACCCTGCTCAGCCGCCCCATGGCCGGGCGACTGTCGGACAGCGTTGGCACCAAGCGGGCCATCGTCTACGGGCTGTCGGGGATTGTGCTCAGCGGCGTGCTGACGCTGCTCTCGACCTTGCTGCAAAGCTTTCCCCTGCCCAGCCTGCTGATCCTGATTGCCGGCCGTCTGCTGCTCGGCGTGGCCCAAGGGCTGATTGGCGTGGGTACCATCAGTTGGTGCATGGGCCAGGTGGGCGTGGAGCACACCGCCCGCTCGATTTCCTGGAACGGTATCGCCTCGTACGGAGCCATCGCCATCGGCGCCCCATTGGGCGTGGTGATGGTCGGTGAGCTGGGCTTCGCCAGCCTGGGCGTCGCCTTGTCGCTGCTGGCCGGGGCGGCGCTGTTGATCATTCGCAGCAAGCCGTCGGTGCCGGTCATTCGTGGCGAGCGCTTGCCTTTCTGGGCGGTGTTTGGGCGCATTGCGCCGTTCGGGGCGGGCCTGAGCCTGGCGTCGATCGGCTACGGCACGCTCACCACGTTCATCACGCTGTTCTATATCAGTCGCGGCTGGACCGGCGCGGCCTGGTGCCTGACGGTCTTCGGTATTTGCTTCATCCTGGCGCGGTTGTTGTTCATTTCCAGCATCGCCCGTTTCGGGGGCTTCAACTCGGCCATTGCCTGCATGAGCATCGAAACCCTCGGGCTGGTATTGCTGTGGCTGGCGCCCTCCACGGCGTTCGCCCTGGTCGGTGCCGGGCTGGCCGGTTTCGGGCTATCGTTGGTATACCCGGCGCTGGGGGTGGAGGCCATCAAGCAAGTGCCGAATACCAGCCGGGGTGCTGGCTTGAGCGCCTATGCGGTGTTCTTTGACCTGGCGCTGGCGATTGCCGGTCCGTTGATGGGGGCGGTGGCGTTGAACCTGGGCTATTCGTCGATCTTCTTCTGTGCCGCCTTGTTGTCCGTCACTGGGCTGGGCCTGACTCTGCTGCTGCGTCGCCGAGCCATAAGCGCACCTTATTGATCGTCATACTGTTCACTGCCGTTTTTTGTTTTGAGAAGGTCCGGTATTTACTTGCTCTGGTGTGTATATCCGTTTCTGCGGTAACGGCCGCTTAGGGTTCCGCCCGACGGCGGCTCACTTTTGAAAAGCCCGGAAGCCGGCCCAGTCAAAAGTAAGCAAAACGCTTCTGCCCCCCACCACTTGGCACCTCGCCTAGGCTCGGTGTGCCCCAGATCAAGATCCAAAGCAAGAGCAAGAGCAAGAGCAAGAGCAAGAGCAAGAGCAAGAGCAAGAGCAGGGCACAGGCCGGCATCTATGTGGCTGGGGGGGGCACCGCTATCGCGAGCAAGCTCACTCCCACAATGGGGCTGCGGTGAACACAAGACTCATGAACACCCAAATCCCCTGTGGGAGCAAAGCTTGCTCGCGATGAGGCCAGCAAACCCAACATCCATGTGACTGAGCCACCGCCATCGCGAGCAAGCTTTGCTCCCACAGTTCTGATGGGTATATGACGGGGAGAGCCAGGTCGGCTATAAGGCCGCCTCGATCCATGTGACTGAGCCACCGCCATCGCGAGCAAGCTTTGCTCCCACAGTTCTGATGGGTATATGACGGGGAGAGCCAGGTCGGCTATAAGGCCGCCTCGCGGCGGACGTTGATTTCGGCGCCCCGTTAACCACGCTGGCTGAACGAAGGTATTGCGCAGTGGGCAACCCGGCATGGATGCCGGGTTAGCCGCGCTGGGCCATGGATGGCCCTTCGCGGCGGCCCACGCTGGCTGAACGAAGGTATTGCGCAGTGGGCAACCCGGCATGGATGCCGGGTTAGCCGCGCTGGGCCATGGATGGCCCTTCGCGGCGGCCCACGAAGCAATGCCTTCGTTCAGGCATGCCGAGCCTAGGCGAGGCACCAAGTGGTGGGGCAGGAGCGCTTTGGTTACTTTCGCGCTTTTCGAAAGTGACCCGCCGTAAGGGCGGACCCCTAAGTAGCCGTTACCGCAACAACGGATATACACACAAAAAAACAATGCCACTCGGAACAGAAAATCAGAATTCCGGGAACGCTTAGATAAACAGCATCACCTTATTGATCAGCCGTCCTCATCCCCGCCCGGGTCGGCTTGCCCAAGGCCTCGCCAAAGAAGCGACTGGCCTCGGAGATCATGGTGCGGTGGATATCCTTGCGGTCGACCCCGTCAGCATCCGTGCACAGCGCCGGCATCGCAGCGATCTGCTCGTCGGTACACGGCGCCATGAAGACAAAGTGCCCCGCACCGGCCAGGGTCTTGAAGTCCGGTGCGTTGGGCAGCTTGCGGGCCAGCGCGGCGGCATTCTTGTCGAAGGCCACGAGTTTGTCGCCATCGCCGCTGTACAGCAGCACCGGCACGTGGACATCGGCCAGGGTATGACGACCGAACTTCAGGCTCAATGGCGCCATCAACAACAATGCCCGGACCCTGGGATCAGCCACTGGTTGCAGGTCATCGCGGTCAACGATCAGTTCGCCTTGGGTATTGCAGGCGTCTCGGTCGTCCGGCCGCTCCACGCAGTAGCGGCGCAGACGATTGAGGTCCGGCGTCGCACCGGACAGGATCAACGCAGTTTCGCCGCCGGCCGAATAGCCGATCACCCCGACCTGCCCGGCGTTGACGAACGGCGAGAGCATCGGGTCATTGAGCGTGGCGGTGATGGCTTCGGAAATCTGGATCGGCCGCCCGTACAGGTTGCTCAGGGTACCCAGCCGACTGTGATCCTGGGCGTTGTCGCCGGGGTGAATCACCGCCACTACGACAAACCCCTTGCGTGCCAGGGAGGTGGCCAGGTCATGCAGGGCCAGCGGCGTGCCGGTATTGCCATGGGACAGCATCAGCAGCGGAAAGCGGCCGATGGCGATCTGGGCGTCTGGCGCGGCATCGATCTGGTAGCCACCCAGCAGGCTGGACTGTTCCCGGTCGGTGGACGGATAAAAAGCGATGGCGTGCATCGGCTGCTGATCCAGCGGATCGAGAAAACTCAGCTCATGGAAACCGGCGCTCCAATGCGGATGCGGCCCTGGTGCGGCCTGCACTGAACCGAGACTGGCAAACAAGCAAAGCAGCAGCGCTGCACCAAAACGCGTCATCGAATCTTCCACCTTCACCAGCGCACGGGAAGGCCCCGTCGCTCGCCGTCTTGGCCCTGCATAACCTGCGCCATAAAACCCGGCGCCGAATGCAGCAAAACCCTGCATCCAGGCCATCCAATGACGACGAGAATACAGGGTTTTACGAAGGTTGCCCCGATAGCTTTGGAGCCTTTACGCAAGCCTTACGCAGCAGCGAACTGTTCGCCGATCTGCGCCTGGGCTTCGTTCATGCCCTTATTGCGCATGTCGTCACCCTTGGCCAGCCCTTCTGCACGAACGAATTCGATGTCGGTGATACCAAGGAAGCCGAACATCACTTTCAGGTAATCTTCATGACCAGCGCCACTTGGCTGGCCGGCATGCAAGCCGCCCGCAGTGGAGACGATCACCAGCTTCTTGCCACCGCACAGGCCTTCGAAGCCGGCTTCGGTGTAGCGGAACGTCTGGCCAGCGACGGCAATGCGGTCGATCCAGGCCTTGAGTTGGGTCGGAATGCTGAAGTTATACATCGGCGCGGCGATGACCAGCGCATCCGCTGCCTGAAATTCCGCCATCGTTTCGGCGCTAAGGTCAGCTTCGTGCTTCAGGGCCGCGTCGCGCAACTCGGCGCTGGTGCCGGCGGCGATCAAGGTCTGGGCGGAAAAATGGCTGATGGCGTCAGCGGCCAGGTCGCGGTAAGTCACCGTGATGCCTGGCTCGGCGGCTTTCCAGGCTTCGACCACTTCACGGCTCAATTGGCGGGAAGCAGAGTTGTCGCCGAGGATGCTCGAATCGATGTGCAGCAGTTTCATGTCAGTGCTCTCCAAGTGAGGACCGCAACCGGGCGATCAATTGGCGACAATCCTATCGATGAAGCCAATGCTCGATAAGTCAGCACAAATGCGATAGTTTGTCCCACTGACAGGACAATCGAGTTCAACATGCAAGACCTCAATGACTTGTACTACTTCGCCAAAGTCGTCGAAGCCGGCGGTTTCGCGGCGGCCGGGCGGTTGCTGGGCATTCCCAAGTCACGACTGTCGCGGCGTATCGCCGAGCTGGAAGAACGCCTTGGCGCCCGGTTGCTCCAGCGCACCACCCGCCAATTGAAATTGACCGCGGTCGGCGAACGTTATCTGCGCCATTGCCAGGCCATGTTGCTGGAGGCCGAGATGGCCGACGAAGCGGTGGCGAGCATGTCCAGCAAACCCCGCGGCCGATTGCGGGTGTCGAGTCCGGTGGGGCTGGCCCACCAGTTTCTGCCGGTAGTGATCGAAACCTTCCTGGTGAAATACCCTTTGGTGCAACTGGATATGACCCTGCTCAACCGGCGGGTGGACTTGATCGGCGAAGGCATCGATGTAGCGTTGCGCGTGCGCGATCTGGGGGACGAGGATCCCTTGCTGATGACCCGGCGCCTGCGCCAGGCGCGGCTGATGATGGTTGCCAGCCCGGCCTTTGTCGAAGGGCGGCGGATCGAGACCCCGGATGACCTCAAACAGTTGCCGGTGCTGGGGGCATTGGAAGCCGATCGCCAGGTGCATCTGCGCCTGGTCAGCGCCGATGGGCAGCGTGTGGAACTGAGCCTGGAGGCCCGCCTGGGCATTGACGACTTCATTGTGCGCCGCGCCTGCACCCTCGCCGGCCTGGGCTTCACTTTATTGCCGAGCATGTATTGCGAGCAGGAATTGCAGGACGGCTCACTGGTGGAACTCTTGCCTGGATGGTCATCGCCCGATGGCTGGCTCCAGGCGGTCTACCCGCATCGGCGCGGCATGCTGCCAGCGGTGCGTGCATGGATCGATCATTTGGTGGAAGCCTTCGAGGGCTGTGGAGATAGAACGATATGAAGTTGAGCGAAGAGGATGTCGCGCAGTTTTGCCTGGGCCTGCCCGGCGCCAGGGAGGATTACAAATGGGGCGGCGTACGGGTATTTTCCATTGCCGGGAACAAGATGTTCGCCCTGCAGGGCCTGCGAGGCGACTCGCTGGCGTTCAAGGTCGACAAGGATCTGTTCCTCGGCCATTGCGACCGGCCGGGCATTCATCCCGCGCCTTACCTGGCGCGGGCCCAGTGGGTCATCATGCAGGTGCCCTACCCGCTGGGGGCCGAAGAGCTGCGTGGCCTGCTGCAACGCTCACACCAATTGGTGGTCAGCAAATTGCCCAAGCGCACGCAGGTGGGCTTGTTGCTCTAGCCATTCAGAACAGATAGCTGCCCAGGAACAACTGGTCGATCCAGAACACCTGGTGCAGCAGCACGATGAACCAGAACACGACCTGAAACGACACTTTGCGAGTCTTGTGGCGAAACAACTGCTGGGCCAGCAAGGCTCCGGGCCAACCGCCGGCCAGCTCCACCGCATGCAGCACGTTCTCCGGAGTGCGCCAGGTGTCGGCACGCGCCTTGCGCTTGTCGCTCCAGTACAGCAGGAACGCCACCACGCTGACGACGCCATAAGCCACCATCGGCACCCATGACACCGCCCGCAGCCCGAACAGCAGCGAACCGGACAACGGCAAGGCACAGAGCAGCGCAAACACTATCAGTTTGAGCCGCAGGTGCTGCACGGTACCTTCAGCATTGCGCCCGGCGTGTTTGCGGTTGCCTGATTGGTTCATGGCTTGGCAGCGGTCCAGTCCACCCAGCCGAACTGCCAGGTTGCCAGGATCAACAGGCCGAAGGCGATTCGATACCAGGCGAACACGGCGTAGCTGTGGCTGGCGATGAATCGCAGCAGGCCCTTGACCGCAATCATGGCGAAAATGAACGCCGTGACGAAACCAATGGCGAACACCGGGAAATCCGCCGGGACGAACAACTCACGGTATTTGTAGCCCGAGTAGACTGCCGCGCCGACCATGGTCGGCATCGCCAGGAAGAACGAAAACTCGGTAGCGGTTTTACGCGACAGGCCGAACAGCAGGCCGCCGATGATGGTCGCGCCGGAACGGGAGGTGCCTGGGATCATCGCAATGCATTGGGCCAGGCCGACCTTCAGCGCATCTTTCCAGGAGATCTCGTCCACTGTTTCAGCGTGCACCTGGTGCTGGCGCTTCTCGGCCCAAAGCATCACCAGGCCGCCCACCACCAGCGCGGCGGCCACGGTGATCGGGTTGAACAGGTAGTGGTGGATCAAGTCGGCAAACAGTACACCCAAGACCACCGCAGGCAGGAAGGCGATCAGCAGGTTGGCGGTAAACCGGCGGTCGCTGGGTTGCGTCGGCAGGCCCAGCACCACGTCGAAGATCTTGCGCCGGAACTCCCAGACCACCGCCAGGATCGCGCCGAGCTGGATGATGATGTTGAACGCCATCGCACGTTCGCCACCGAACTCAAGCAAGTCGGCGACAATGATCTGGTGCCCCGTGCTGGAAATCGGCAGAAACTCCGTCAAGCCTTCTACTACGCCAAGAATCAGTGCCGAAAAGGCGGTCCACAAATCCATTCATCCCCCAAAAAAGACGCTGTTCATGCAGGTCTTATCAATATTCAAGTGTCATGCAGGTACCCTCGCAGCGGGTGCACGATAACCGCGACCTTTCAAAAAAAACCAATGAAAAATCAGAACAGGCTCAGGTTTTGCGCTGCGGGGCCGAAATCCTATCAGACAAGCCCTGATAACGCTGCCGCGTTGTGACTCAGGTCAATGACCGATAGCGGCCGGGCGCTACAGTGCCGGCCGTCGATATGACAAGAATAAAAAACCGGAGTGACAGCGTATGAATAGCTTGCGCAGTGTGTCGATCAGCCGACGCTTGTGGCTCATCCTGGTCGTGGCCGTCGTGATGTTGTTCACGCTCGGCGCCTTGATGCTTAAACAGATCCACACCGACCTCTACCAAGCCAAGGTGCAGAAAACCCAGCATGTGGTACAGACCGCCAGCGGCGTGCTGACTTACTACCAAGGCCTGGAAGCTGCCGGCACCCTGACCCGTGACGCCGCGCAAAAGCAGGCCCTCAGCGCCGTGCGTGGCCTGCGTTATAACCAGAGTGACTATTTCTGGATCAACGACCTGACGCCGGTCATGGTCATGCACCCGACCAACCCGAAGCTTGAAGGCCAGAACCTCTCGGCCATCCGTGACCCTAACGGCTATGCACTGTTCAACGAGATGGTTGCCATCGCCAAGTCCAAGGGCGCCGGCATGATCAATTACCTCTGGCCGAAGCCGGGCGCCGAGGCCCCGGTGGGCAAGACCTCCTACGTCCAACTCTTCGAACCTTGGGGCTGGATCATCGGCTCAGGCGTGTACGTGGATGACGTCCAGGCCGAGTTCCAGTCCCAGGTAATCAAGGCCTCGGTGGTTGGCCTGGTCATCACCCTGCTCATGGGCCTGCTGTTGACCTTGATCGTGCGCAGCATCGTCGGCCCGTTGCAGGAAACGGTCAACGCCATGGCCAACATCGCCAGCGGCGAGAGTGACCTGACCCGTACCCTCGACACCCACGGCCAGGACGAAGTCACGCAACTGGCGCGGCATTTCAATGCCTTTACCGCCAAGTTGCGGCAAGTGGTGACCCAACTGCAAGCTTCGGCCAGTGCGCTGGGGCAATCTTCCAGCGAATTGGGCAACGATGCGGCGCAGGCCCAGGAACGCAGCCAGCAGCAGTCGCAACAAATGGAACTGGTGGCGACCGCGATCAATGAAGTGACCTATGGCGTGCAGGACGTGGCCAAGAACGCCGAGCACGCGGCCAGTGAGATGCGCGACGCCGAATCCCAGGCCCAGCAAGGTCAGGTCAACATCGATGGCAGCTTGCAGCAGATCGACCGCCTGTCCCAGACCATCGACCAGGCGGTGGAAGTAATCCGCACCCTGGCAAGTGAAAGCACCCAGATTGGCAGCGTGCTGGAGGTGATTCGCTCCATTGCCGAGCAGACCAACCTGCTGGCCCTCAACGCCGCGATCGAAGCCGCCCGTGCCGGTGAACAAGGCCGGGGCTTCGCGGTGGTCGCCGATGAAGTGCGGCTGCTGGCCCAGCGTACGCAGAAGTCCACTGCCGAGATCCAGGCGATGATCGAGCGCCTGCAAAGCCATTCCGAAGCTGCCGTGAAAGTCATCAGCGACAGCAGCCGTGCGTCGCAACTGACCATTGAACAAGCCGGCCTGGCCGGCGCCAGCCTCAACGCCATCGGCCAGGCCCTGCGCAATCTCAACAGCCTGAATGCCTCCATCGCCAGCGCCACCCTGCAACAGGCCCATGTGGTGGAAGACATCAACCAGAACGTCACCCAGGCCGCCGGACTGTCCCACAGCACCGCCATGGCCGCCGAACAATCCAGCCAGGCAAGCACCCGCCTCAAGGCGTTGAGTGAAGAGTTGAACGGGTTGCTCAAGCAGTTCCGGGTCTAAAGATTGATAGCCCACCCCTGTTTGATTTGATCGTTCCCACGCTCCGCGTGGGAACGCATCCCGTGACGCTCTGCGTCACATTCCAGAAGCGGAACGCAGAGCGTCCCTGGCGACATTCCCACGCAGGAGCGTGGGAACGATCGTAATCCCTTGCTCGCGATAGCGACGGTACATTCAACATTGGTATTGGAGCTGTCCACGCCATAGCGTTTACAATCGCCGCCCTCTTCTATTTCCCCAAGGAACCGCCATGTCCGGGCTTGAACTGTTTGCCGCAGCCCTCGGCGTGATCGCCGTCTGGTTGACCGTCAAGCAGAACCCCTGGTGCTGGCCGATCGGCCTGGTCATGGTGTTGCTGTACAGCTGGATTTTTTTCGAGGTGAAGTTGTACTCGGACATGCTGCTGCAGGTTGTCTACGCGGTGCTGCAACTCTACGGTTGGTGGCAATGGACCCGCGCCGGGCACAATCATGATGGACGCCAGGTCAGCCGCCTCGGTGGGCCGTCGGTGTTGCTCAGCCTGACCATCGGCGCGGCAGGCAGCCTGCTGTTGGGCGCCGCCATGGCCCACTGGACCGATGCCGCCCAGCCCTGGCTCGATGCCGCGCTCACCGGTTTCAGCCTCGTGGCCCAGTGGTGGATGGCGCAAAAACGCGTGCAATGCTGGCCGCTGTGGATCGTCCTGGACGTGATCTTCGTCGGCCTGTTCATCTACAAGGGCTTGCACCTGACCGCCGCGCTCTACGCCCTGTTCACCCTGCTGGCCGTGCAAGGCTGGCGGGAATGGCGCGCCGACCCGGCCCTGCGCGCATGAAGGTGGTGGTGCTGACCGGCCCGGAATCCAGCGGCAAGAGTTGGCTGGCGGCGCAATTGCAGGAACACTTTGGCGGCGTGCGGGTGGATGAGTACGTGCGCCACTTCATGGAACAGACCCGGCGCGATACCTGCCTTGCCGACATCACCGACATCGCCTCCGGCCAACTGGCCTGGGAAGATGAGGCGCGTGCCCGCCGTCCGGCGCTATTGATCCTCGACACGCACCTGCTGAGCAACATCCTCTGGAGCCAGACCCTGTTCGGCGACTGCCCGGACTGGCTCGAACAGGCCCTGCTGGCCCGCCATTATGACCTGCACCTGTTACTGAGCCCCGAGCAAGTCGAATGGACCGGCGACGGTTTGCGTTGCCAACCCGAACTGGCTGAACGGCTGGCGTTTTTTGAAGCGATCGAGGCTTGGCTGAGCGGACACCGGCAACCGTTCCAGGTCATTGAAGGCGATTGGGCGCAACGCCAACAGCAAGTGTTCGCCGTCGTTAGCCAGCTGCTTCAAGCCTGATCTCGGGCTGATCTGTTCCATTCTTGAAACAGCGCAGTCGCTCCAAACCCGGATCCAACGCCGCTTCACCAAATTGCCATCAAGACTGTCAAGCTTCTGAAACACCCGCCCAAAAGCCTGGATCCAGAGGCCTGGAACAGTAGGTGACCGGTTAGTCACCCTGTGCCGTGTCTCAGCGCTGAAACAGGTTCCTTCTCCAGCATGCCCACCATAAATACAACTCATTGAATCCAAAGGCATTTTAAAAAACGGCACAACACCTGCTCTTCCCAACTTCGCAACGCTGGACCAGGGCCAGCCCACCGAAGAAGGAATCGATGCCGTGGGGACTTTCGAGAAAAGTTTGACCTGCCTGCTGTTGATCGGCTGCGCCGCCAGCGCAACGCTCAGTCTGCCGGCGCAGGCCGAGGGCAACGGCGTCATTGTGCTCAACCGTGACGTGCAGCCCATCGCAATTGGTCGCAACGGTGGCAAAGACCCCTACCCGACCACCGTCAATGCCAATCCCTCCGAACGCATCAACCAGGCGACCGCCAGCACCGAACTGAGTGATGGCGAATTCGCCGCCGTGGCCAGCGGCTCGTCAATCCGCAATACCATCAACCCAAATACCGGCGTGCAAGGCCTGAACGTCGTGACCAACCCCAACGGCATGCCGGGCATGAATGCCGGTCACGGTGGCGGTAGCGGCGGCGCGATCTCCGGCACCATCAACCGCTCGTTGAGTTCTGGCCTGGCCCCGCTGGGTCGGCTGGCGGGAGGCCAGTGAGATGAAGCCAACCTTGTTTCTCCTCGCCCTATTCATGCTTTCCCTGCTCAGCTCTTTCAACGTATTTGCCGATTCGGGTGTTGCGGCGGTCAGCAGCGCCAACTTGCAGGATTCCGGCAGCCATTACACCGGCAACTTCAACGTCAACCAGGCGGCCGGTGACCAGACCCAGCAGACCAACACCCGGGCCATCGCCATCGGCAGCCACGCCCAGGCCAGCACGAGCGTGCAGCAACGCGTCGACACGCCGGCCAACCCCTCCATGAATGCCACCGCTCGAATCGGCGGCCACTCCTTTACCAACGGCAACGGTGTGCTGGGCGTCAACCAGTCCGCCGGGGCCAACAACCAGATGGCCAATGTCATGCGGGTGGGCATCAGTGCCCATCCGCAGAGCATTGATGACAGCGCCCTGTCTCAACAGAACGTGGCGTTGCTACCGAACTCAGGAGCAACTGGCGCCCCAACCGGCAGTCGCCAGGTCGTTACCAGCGACCAGGCCTTCACCGGCAGCCGAGGGGTAATCCAGGTGAACCAGAGCGCCGGGGTGGGAAACCGTATGGCTAACACCCTGAGCATCCGGGTTGCTGATTGACCCGGAGGCTACATAAGAAAGTACCGACACTTAACCAACGACACGCAAGGAGAAACACCATGAAACCTACAATGGCACTCAAACCATTGGTTTTCGCTCTCGCCGCGGTCATGACAATGGCGGCACAGGCTGGAGGAAACGGCAACGGGCACGGTGATGATCATGGCCACCACGGTCCCAAAGGCCCAACGTGGGAAGAACAGCTGTCCATCAACGCCAGCGCGATGGCTACCGTGATGGATGAGCAGAACAGCGACGGCAACGAGGTGCTCAACCAGGGCACTAAAAACACCGCCGAAGCTACCGATTCCCTCAATGGCAGCAACGGTAACATGGGGGCGAACATCGCCGCTGGCGACGGAAACCAACAAGACAACGCCGCAGCGCTGGCTACCGCTGACGAAAGCTTCATCTTCGGCTCGGCTGTCGCCGCCTCAAGTGCCACGCAAACCAATACCAACAACTATGTAAAAAACAACTCGACCCAAAACAACGCCTCGCTCACCAATGCAGGCAACAACGGCTCCGGCAACATCGGCATCAACGTGACCGCCGGTAACTTCAACCAACAGAAAAACAACCTGGCCATCGCAGTGTCGGGTGGCCGTGTCGCGCAGGCCTCTGCCGAGGCCAATCAGTCCTCCACTGGCCTGGTGGTCGACAACAAAGGTGTCCGGACCTACAAGACCGACACCCTCACCAGCAGCTATACCGCCGAGGGCTCCTTCAAAGCCAAAGGCACCGGTACCGTCGAAGACGACGGCGGCTGGGGCAACAAAGGCGGCTATGGCGGCGGTCACGATGACGACAAGTTCAAGTTCTCCGCCGTGGGGACCTTCGAGCTGGCCGGCAGCAACACCCAACAGGTGCTGACCCGCGACGGTTGGAAAAACCCTGTGATCAACAACGCCACCATGACCAACTCCATGAACGGCTTCTCCGGTAACGGCGGCGCCAACGTGTCGGCGGGCGTGGGCAACCAGCAGAGCAACTCGCTGTCCATCGCTGCCGGCTGCACGGCTTGCATGTAAAAAAGTACCGCTGTAGGGGCGAGTCTGTGGGAGCAAAGCTTGCTCGCGATGAGGTCGTTACATAAAACGCCTCTGTTGGTTGTAAAACCGCTATCGCGAGCAAGCGTTGCTCCCACGGACTCGCTCCCACAGGGGGCTTTTTCCTGGATGCCCACTAGGCGTATTGATCATGCGTGTCACTGCCGTTTCCCTGCTGCTCTGCCTGGCCTGCGTGGCCGAAGCAGCGCAGATGCCGGTCGCCGCCCTGCCTGGCGGCATGCTGGTCTACAAACCGGTGCAAAGCGTACGCGAACGCAAGTTCAGCGACATCGTCGAGCAGAAAACCGATTTCAGTTGCGGTGCCGCCGCGCTGGCCACGGTATTGCGCCAGGCCTATTGGCTTGACGTCGATGAAGAGCACGTCATCAAAGGCATGCTGGTCAATGCCGACCAGGACCTGGTTCGTACCCAAGGGTTTTCCATGCTGGACATGAAGCGCTACGTGGAAGCCATCGGCATGCGCGCCCGAGGCTACCGGATACCGCCAGAGAAACTCGAAGCGGTGACGATTCCGGTGGTGGTCCTGATGGAGATACGCGGCTACAAGCACTTCGTGGTGTTGCAGCGGGCCGACAAGCAATGGGTCTACATCGGCGACCCGGTGCTGGGCCACAAGCGCTACGCCCATGATGAGTTCGTCAAAGGCTGGAACGGCATCGTCTTTGCGATCGTCGGCCCGGGCTATGACAAGACAAATGCGCTACGCAGCCCTCCCCAACCACTGACAGCACGTAACAAGCTGGACGGTTTCAACCCGGTCAGGGATGCGGAACTGATGGATTTCGGCTTCATACAGAGCGACTTTTTTTAATCGCCGACCAACTGCCAACATAAGTACAAAAAGGAGCAGGACGCTCCGGGAGCAGCACATGAAAACCTCACACTGGCTGTCGCTGGCCTGCCTGCTCGCGACCGCCTCGGGCTACGCCCATGCGGGCTTCAAACCCATCGAAGTCAAGGACCAGGAGCTTGCCGAGCTGCGCGGTCGTTATGTCATGCCCGGCCGAGTCATCAGCTTCGGCATCGTCATGAGCAGTACCTGGCGCAACGCCAGCGGCGACTTGATCGGTGCCACCAGCGCCATGCAGATCCAGGCCGCCACCGTCAAACCCGAATTCTATGTCTCCACCATCAAGCAGACCGGCAACGGCAGCGCCCCCGAACAGGGCAGCGGCAACATTACCGGTGGCGCCGGCCTTGGCACGAGCCAGGGCGTGACCCAGAGCGTGCGCGCCGCTGGCGACGGCAACAGCGCCTACAACAACGTCAACATCAACGTAAAAGAGAGCAACCAGGCGCCGGCGCTCGTGCCTTCCCAAGGCCAGTTGCTGACCAAGGGCCAGACCATCAGCGGCAGCAACGCCGCCGGCAGTGTCGCGGTCACCGCCACCGGCAACGGCGTGCAAATGGCAATCCAGGCCAGCCACAACCAGGGCAACTCCCTGCAACAAGTGGCCCAAGGCGGCTTGCTGCAAAACACCCGTCTGCTGGGAAACAGCAACCTGGTCAACAACATGACGCAGCTCAACGTGGTGCTGAACAACAACGGCCCCAGTGCCGGGGCATTGGACTGCAACCTGACTCAGTTACGTGGTCTTCGAAACCTCGGATATTGAACTACGCTGATTTGCGACCATTAGGCAATTAGGGACGGCATATTTCATGTATCGATCCGTATCGTTGCGCGCGGTGATGTGTTTAAGCACGTTGTTCCCGGTAACCGTATTGCAAGCGGCACCGGATGCGGACATCGAGACACTGAAACAGGAACTTCTTGAGCTCAAGCAACGATACGAGGTCCAGCAAAAAGCCCTGGCGGTGCTCGAACAGCGGGTTCGCCAAGTGGAGGATCAACCCGCCGCGCCACCACCCAAACGCCTGGCCAAATCCCCGGCCGACTTGAAAGGCAACCAGACTGTGGCCGGCGGCGGTGCGACAACGGCTGGCGGCAGCGGCTATGGCCAATCCCTGGCCGATGATTCCCAGCCGGCCCAGAGCGTCTCCAACCTCTATGACGAGGCCAGCGGCTTCTTCGGCGGCGGTAAATTCAGTTTCGAGACCGGCGTGACCTATTCGCGCTACGACACACGACAACTGATCCTCAACGGTTTCCTGGCCCTGGATTCGATTTTCCTGGGCAACATCAACCTCGACCGGATCAAGGCCGACACGTGGACGCTAGACCTCACCGGCCGTTATAACTTCGACAACCGCTGGCAGTTCGACCTCAACGTCCCGGTGATCTACCGCGAATCCACGTACCAGTCAGGCGGCGCGAATAACGGCGCAGCCGGCGTCACCAGCGAAGAAACCGTGACCCGCGACCCGACGATCGGAGACGTCAACTTCGGCATCGCCTACAAGTTCATGGATGAGTCGGTCAACGCCCCGGACGCGGTGGTCACCCTGCGGGTCAAGGCCCCCACCGGCAAGGACCCGTTCGGCATCAAGCTGCGCCAATCCCAGGCCAACACCAACCTGTTCGTGCCTGACGACCTGCCCACCGGCAACGGTGTATGGTCGATCACGCCCGGCCTTTCGCTGGTCAAGACCTTCGACCCGGCGGTGCTGTTCGGTACCCTCTCCTACACCCATAACTTCGAAGAATCGTTCGATGACATCAGTTCCACGGTCAACCAGAAGGTCCCGGGCAAGGTGCGGATCGGCGACAGCTTCCAGCTCGGCGCGGGCATCGCCTTTGCCTTGAACGAGAAGATGAGCATGTCGTTCTCGGTTTCTGACCTGATCCAAAAGAAAAGCAAGCTCAAACAGGACGGCGGCGACTGGGAATCGGTGGTCTCCAGCGACGCCAACGCCGGCTATTTCAACATCGGCATGACCGTCGCCGCGTCCGACAACCTGACCATCGTGCCCAACCTGTCCATCGGGCTGACCGACGATGCGCCGGACTTCACCTTTAGCCTGAAATTCCCGTACTACTTCTGACGCTCTTAAGGGTATGTGATGAGCACATACCCCAAGGGCACTGCAAAACCACTGTGGGAGCCAGCTTGCTCGCGATGAGGCCCTTTCAGTCAGCATTGATACTGAATCAAAGACCGCTATCGCGAGCAAGCTCGCTCCCACAGGGGATGTGCGCAGGCTTGAGTCAGCGGATCTGATGCTTGTGCAGCAGACGATAGAACGTCGGCCGGGACACGCCCAGCACCCTGGCGGCCACGCTCAGGTTGTCGCTGTGACGGTTGAGTACATCGCTCAAGGCCTGGCGCTCGGCGCGGGTCTTGTAGTCTTCCAGCGTCCCCATCGGCGCCGCGACGCCCTGGTGGCTGGCCAGGCCGAGGTCGCGGGCTTCGATTTGTCGCCCTTCGGCCAACACCAAACCGCGCCGGACGCGGTTGGCCAGTTCCCGCACATTGCCGGGCCAATCATGCATGCCCATCGCCACCAAGGCATCTTCGCTGAAGCTGCGGGGACGGCGACCGGTTTCCTGGCTGTAGAAATGGGAAAAGTGGCTGGCCAGCATCGCCAGGTCACCATGACGCTCGCGCAGCGGCGCCATCACTACTTGCAACACGTTCAAGCGGTAATACAGGTCCTCGCGAAACCGCTTGTGCTCGATGGCCGCCTCAAGGTTCACATGGGTGGCCGCCAAGACCCGCACATCGACCGCGATCGGCTGGCTGCCACCGACCCGCTCAATGTGTTTTTCCTGCAGGAAACGCAGCAGATTGGCCTGTAGCTCCAACGGCAGGTCGCCGATTTCATCGAGAAACAACGTGCCGCCGTGGGCCGCCTCGATCCGCCCGATCTTGCGTTGGTGAGCCCCGGTGAACGCGCCCTTCTCATGCCCGAACAATTCGGATTGGATCAGGTGCTCGGGGATGGCACCGCAGTTGATGGCGATGAACGGCTTATTACGCCGGTGAGACTGACAATGCAGGGTGCGCGCCACCAGCTCCTTGCCGGTACCGCTCTCCCCCCGGATCAATACCGGCGACTCGGCGGGCGCCAACTTGCTCAACAATTTGCGCAGTTCGCGAATCGGCTTGCTGTCGCCCAGTAGTTGATGTTCGGGCTGATCGATATGGATCGAACCCTGCCCCCGCAGGCGCGCCATGCCAAACGCCCGGCCCAGTGTCACCTGGACCCTGGATACGTCGAACGGCAAGGTATGGAAGTCGAAAAACCATTCGCAGACAAAATCACCGACGTTTTGCAGACGCAACACTTCCTGGTTGAGCACAGCGATCCATTCGGTGCCGCTACGGCTGATCAGCTCCTTGACCGCTTCCGGGCGCTCCAGGTGAAAAGGCTGCAACCGCAAAAGGCCAACGTCACACGTCCGATCGCTGGCGTGTTCGAGGGCGCAACTGTCCACATCCCAACCAATGGTGCGCAGACCTGGCAACAGGCGATGGCAATCATCGCAGGGATCAACCACGAGCAGACGACGTGACGTACTGGCTTCGATCATGACTGATCCTTGGCGCCAAAATAAGGAAATATGATTAGAAACAGGCGTTTGGCAAACCTGCATGTAACAGTAGCAAGAAGTTGACGCTCCCTTGTATCAATTGATTATCGAGATTGCGTCAAACTGGTTATAAGCAAGCGCTTCGTTAGTTAGCGCAGGTCTGTTTGTTTCAGGGTGCTTTCAAACAAAAGTCCAAAAGCCTGGTCTGAAAGAAAATCGAAATTTATTTAAATAATGTGTGACCCGCTTGCGGGTTCGGGACATCAGTACAAGTAACCAGCCGCACGGTACGCCCAACCGACGGCACATCATTTGTTTGGGCATACTTAAGAGAAAACGCCATGAACGCCCCGCTCCGTATCAACGAAGCTCTTTTGATTGCCGACCGCGCATTCCGTCCTTTCCACTGCGTGGCCTGGGCTCCACAAGACGGTAACGGTGAACTTAGCCTGACCGTCGTCGACCGCACCAATACCCATATTGGCCGCACCCAGATTCCAAGCAGCGCCTATACCGACCCGGTCCAACTGGCCGATCTGTTGAAACAGGCCCGGGATGAACTGAGCCAGGAAGGCTACACATTGCAATCCTGGTCGATGCCTGAATAACCGCCGGTAAAGCCTGTTATCGATTGCAGGCTTGGCTCTGGGTTGTAAAGCCATCGTTATGGCACGAATCGCCGCTGTATCCGTAGAACATGACAGTTGTGCATTGTCACATTCAGGGATTGAATGTTGCCCTCATGCAGTCGTCGCCCCTTCGGGCTGCTCGACACGCAAGGAGAGGCAGGCATGCTCGATCAGTTCGCGTTTGTGTCCCCCAGGGCCATGGCCCACGCCGGCCAACTTGACCCAGGCTTTGCCACCAACGGCAAAGCCTGGGTTCATTTCGAAGACAGTACCTCGAGCCTGACCACCGGATTGACCCTCGATCACGCCGGACAAATCCTGGTTGCAGCCAGGGTCGAGACGGCCCACGGCAGTCGGTTCGGGCTGGCGCGACTCAACCACGACGGTGAGATTGACCCGGACTTCGGTACCCGTGGCTACGTGATCGGCGCGTTTGAACACGGTTTCGAAGCGACGGCAGGCAAGGTGATCGTGTTGCCCGATGGGCATATCCTGCTGTCCGGCCTGCACTACGAAAGCAACGACCACACCCTTCCCGCCCTGGCGCTGTTCGACCAGCAAGGCCGCGCCGTTCAAAGCTTCGGCAACGCCGGCCGACACATCATCAGGCTTTGCGGCAATCTCTCCCAAGGCCTGCGCGACCCCTGGCTACCGCCCGGCGTGCCGGGGCTTGAGGCTTGCGACATGCAAGTACAGGCCGATGGCCGGATCCTTGTGCTCGCCAACCACCACTATCAATTTTCCGATCATGTCGGCGTGCTGATCCGGCTCTTGCCCGACGGGGCATTGGATCCTTCGTTCAACGGTCGCGGTTTCGTGATGGTCCGACGCTTGTTGAAAAATACCTGGCTCGGCTGCCTGCTGCTCCAGGCTGACGGTCATATTGTCGTCGGCGGCGCCATCGACTTGCCCCAGCATGGCTTGATTGCCCGTTATGACAGCAGCGGCAAACTCGATGACAGCTTCGGCGAAAATGGCTTCCTGTCCATCCTGGCGCAGGGGCACAGCGTGATGGTCAGCCAAATCGTTCAGGATACGAGCGGTGATCTTCAGGTGTTCGGCAGCAGCCGCGATCCGATGCATAGCCTGTCGCTGAAGGTACGCCCCGACGGCAAGCCGGACCGTCATTGCAACCAGGGCCAGTGCCAGCTCATGGCGATCGGGCGCAATGCCAGTCAGTGGACCGCCGCCCAGCTTCAAGCGGACGGAAAACTGGTGACCGCCGGCGCCACCATCGGCGGTATCGAGGCCGATTTCATACTTGCCCGACATCTGCCGGATGCCAGTCTCGACCCGGATTTCGGTCAGGGCAAAGGCTGGGTTCGCACTCGACTCGGCTACAGCCTGGACACCGCCACCACCCTGGCTATGCAGGCTGATGGAAGAATTCTGGTGGGCGGTTATTCGCTCCAGGGGCATTATCGAGCGGTGGTTGCGCGGTATTGGGCCTGAGTCGTTTTGTCGCGGGTGAACGGTATTTATTCTTACGCTTGATATTCCTCATTTCTTACGGCAAGTTGCGCGCTTCTAATTAAAAGGAGCAGCCGATGTCCGGTTCAATGGCTCAGGCTTTTGCGCATAACTTTCTGGGGCACTCACCGCGCTGGTATAAAGCGTGCATCATCACCTTCCTGATCCTCAACGCCGTGGTGCTGTGGACCCTGGGCCCGGTCGTTGCCGGCTGGATGCTGGTGGTGGAGTTCATCTTCACCCTCGCCATGGCTCTTAAATGCTACCCGCTGATGCCTGGTGGGCTGCTGATGGTCGAGGCTCTTGCGCTGGGCATGACCACGCCCAAAGCGCTGTACGATGAGCTGCTGCACAACTTCCCGGTGATCCTGCTGCTGATGTTCATGGTGGCCGGGATCTATTTCATGAAGGACCTGCTGCTGTTCCTGTTCTCGCGCCTGCTTTTGGGCGTGCGCTCCAAGGCGCTGCTGTCCTTGATGTTCTGCTTTCTCTCGGCGTTCCTGTCTGCGTTCCTTGATGCATTGACCGTCACCGCGGTGATCATCAGCGCCGCGGTCGGCTTCTATGCGGTGTATCACCGTGTGGCTTCGGGCAACGATCCGCGCCAGGACAGCAATGTCGATGAAGACCACGATCTGCCGTCGAGTCATCATGAAGATCTCAATCAGTTTCGGGCGTTTCTACGCAGTCTGCTGATGCATGGCGCCGTAGGCACCGCGCTGGGCGGCGTCTGCACTCTGGTAGGCGAACCACAGAACCTGCTGATCGGCCATGAGATGGACTGGCATTTCGTCGACTTCTTCCTGAAAGTCGCGCCGGTGTCGCTGCCGGTGCTGGTGGCCGGCCTGGTGACCTGCGTAGCCCTGGAAAAACTGCGCTGGTTCGGTTACGGCACGCTGCTCCCGGACAACGTACGTGCCGTGCTGGCCGATTATGCCGAGCAGGACAATCGTGAACGCACCTCACGCCAACGCGCCGCCCTGATCGTCCAGGGCATTGCCGCGCTGATCCTGATCGTGGGCCTGGCCCTGCACATTGCCGAAGTCGGCCTGATCGGCCTGATGGTCATCGTGTTGATTACGGCCTTCACCGGCATCACCGACGAGCACAGGCTTGGCAATGCGTTCAAGGACGCCATGCCGTTCACCGCGCTGCTGGTGGTGTTCTTTGCGGTGGTGGCGGTCATTCACGACCAGCAATTGTTCACGCCGCTGATCCAGTGGGTGCTGGGCCTGCCCGCCGACCAGCAGCCCGGCATGCTGTTCATTGCCAATGGCCTGCTGTCGGCCATCAGCGACAACGTGTTCGTGGCAACCATCTACATTACCGAGGTCAAACAGGCCTTCATCTCCGGCCACATGAGCCGCGAACAGTTCGAGACCCTGGCGGTGGCCATCAACACCGGCACCAACCTGCCGAGCGTCGCCACACCCAACGGCCAGGCTGCATTCCTGTTCCTGCTGACCTCGGCAATCGCCCCGCTGATTCGCCTGTCCTATGGCCGTATGGTCTGGATGGCCATACCCTACACCGTGGTAATGGGTGGCTTGGGCTGGTATGCGGTGACTTACTGGTTGTAAAAAACTTGGAACATCGATGGCAAGGAGATCCCACTGTGGGAGCAAGGCTTGCCCGCGATGAAGGCGATACGGTCTATCAGGAACCGAGGCGCCTGTTTCGCGAGCAAGCTTTGCTCCCACAGTGAGAATGAATTCCCCTGCCACCAAAGGCCAGGGCATCCTATCGCGGCAAGATGTAGCGTTCGATCGCCAGCGCCGCGCCGTCGTCGATAACCGCGGCGGTCACGACGTCCGCTTGGCGCCGGATCGCCTCCTCCGCCTGCCCCATTGCAATCGACAATCCCGCTCGATGGAACATCGCCGGGTCGTTACCACCATCCCCCATGGCCGCCGTCTGCTCCAATGGCACATCAAGGAAGGCTGCCAGGGTCGACAGTGCTTCCCCTTTGTTGGCCTTCATCGCAGTCACATCCAGGTAGATCGGTTGCGAACGCGACACCTGGGCCTGGCCCTTGAGCAGCGGATGCAACCGCGCCTCCAGCTCCACCAGCAGGTCGGTGTTGGCGCTGGTGGCGACGATCTTGTCGATCCGCTCCAGGTACGGCTCGAAACTCTCGACTTCTACCGGTGGGTAGCCCAGGCCACGCGTCTCCACCGGCACCATCGGACCGTCGGCGTCGCGCACCAGCCAGTCGCCATCGGCAAATACCCAGACTTCGATGCCAGGCTGATCGGCGTACAGGGCCAGAGTGGCCAGCGCTGCCTCGGGTGGCAGGTAGTGGACGGCAAGAAAGCTGCCATCGGGATGAACCAGCGTGCCGCCATTGAACGCCGCCGTGGGCAGGTCGACACCCAGGGCCTCGATCTGCTGCAACATGGCCCGCGGCGGCCGCCCGGTGGCGAGGCTGAACAGTACACCGGCCTCGCGCAATGAGCGAACCGCCTCAATGGTGCGCTGGTTCAGGCTGTGGTCGGGCAACAACAATGTGCCGTCCATGTCGCTGAGCAGGAAACGGATGGGATGCTTCACCAGATCACTCATCCTAGATCGTGCCAGACGCGACTGTCGCGGGTCAGCAAGTCATCGGCGGCCGCCGGGCCATCTTCGCCGGCCTTGTAGGGCTGGACCGCCGCGTCCTGCTGCCAGGCATCGAGGAACGGCTGCACGGCGCGCCAGCCGTTCTCAATGTTGTCAGCGCGCTGGAACAGCGTCTGGTCGCCGGTCAGGCAATCGTAGATCAGGGTTTCGTAACCTGTGGACGGCTGCATTACGAAGAAATCCTTGTAGGCAAATCCCAATTCGATATTGGCCATGTCGAGTGCCGGCCCCGGCCGCTTGGCCAGCAGGTCGAACCACATGCCTTCATTGGGCTGGATCTGGATTCTCAAGTGCGTAGGTTGCAGTTCGTCGACGTCAGTGTCGCGAAACTGCGCGTAGGGCGCGGGCTTGAAGCAGATGACGATCTCCGTGTCCCGCACGCTCATGCGCTTGCCGGTGCGCAGGTAAAACGGCACGCCGACCCACCGCCAGTTGTCGATCATGACCTTGAGGGCGACGTAGGTCTCGGTGCTGCTGTCAGGCGCCACGTTGGCCTCCTGGCGATAACCGTTTACCGCCTTGCCGCCGACTTCACCGGCAGTGTACTGGCCGCGGACCGAGTTGGCCCGGGCCTGCTCCGCCGACCAGGGCCGGATCGCCCCCACGACCTTGGCTTTTTCCCCACGCACTGCGTCGGCGCCAAACGCCGCTGGCGGCTCCATGGCCACCATCGCCAGCAGTTGGAAAAGATGATTGGGCACCATGTCCCGCAGGGCGCCGGTGTGTTCATAAAAACTGCCACGGGTTTCCACGCCGACGGTTTCGGCGGCGGTGATTTGTACGTGGTCGATGTAGTGGTTGTTCCAAAATGCCTCGAACAGGCTGTTGGAGAAACGGCTGACCAGAATGTTCTGCACCGTTTCCTTGCCCAGGTAATGGTCGATGCGATAGATCTGTTTCTCGCTCATGACCTTGAGCAGGCAAGCATTCAGCGCTTCGGCGGTGTGCAGGTCGGAGCCGAACGGCTTTTCGATCACCACCCGCCGGAAGGCCCCCTCCTGCTCCTGAAGCAGCCCGGCCGCACCGAGGCGGCTGACCACTTCACTGAAAAAGCGCGGCGCGGTCGCCAGGTAGAAAACCGCGTTGCCGGTGCCGCTGGCAGCGATTTTCGCCGCCAGCGCCTGGTAGGTGCTCTCATCGAGGAAATCACCCTGGACGTAGCTGATGCCCCGGGCCAGCTTGGCCCACAGCACCGGATCGAGCGCCCGGTCGGCCTCGCCGCCCTTGCTCGCCGCTTCGTTACGGATGAAATCCTCGAGTTTCTTGGCAAAATCCACATCGCTGATGGCGTTGTGGTCAACCCCGATGATGCGCAGCCCATCGCCCAGCAGACCGTCGCGACTGAGGTGGTAAAGCGCCGGCATCAGCAGACGCTTGACCAGATCGCCATGGGCGCCGAACAGAAACAACGTGGTCGGAGGCGCGGGTTCTGCCTTGGATTTGCTGCCGATCGAGGTCATTTTTTCGGCGCCTCCACGTGGCCGCCAAAGCCGAAGCGCATGGCCGAGAGCATTTTGTCACCGTACGTGCTTTGCTGGCGCGAGCGGAAACGGGCAAACAACGAACTGGACAGGACCGGAACCGGCACCGCTTGCTCGATGGCAGCCTCGATGGTCCAGCGCCCTTCACCGCTGTCGGCGACTTCGCCGGAAAAACCGTCCAGTTTCGGATCGCTGGCCAACGCGTCGGCGGTCAAGTCCAGCAACCAGGACGACACCACGCTGCCGCGACGCCAGACTTCGGCGATATCGGCCACGTTCAGGTCGAAGCGCTGCTCCAGTGGCAGGCTTTCGCTGGATTTGGTCTTGAGGATGTCAAAGCCCTCGGCGAAGGCCTGCATCATTCCGTATTCGATGCCGTTGTGGATCATCTTCACAAAATGCCCCGAACCGGCCGGGCCCGCGTGGATGTAGCCGCGTTCGGCGCGGTCATCGTCGGATTTGCGGTCACGGGTGCGCGGGATGTCGCCCATGCCCGGTGCCAGGCTGTCGAACAGCGGGTCCAGGCGCTTCACCACTTCGGCATCGCCGCCAATCATCATGCAGTAACCGCGTTCCAGGCCCCAAACGCCGCCGGAGGTGCCGACATCGATGTAGCTCAGGCCTTTTTCCGACAGGGCCTGGGCGCGACGGATGTCGTCCTTGTAGTACGTATTACCGCCGTCAATGATCACATCACCCGGCTCCAGCAGTTCGCTGAGGACGTTGATGGTGTCTTCGGTGGGTGCGCCGGCCGGCAGCATGACCCAGACCGCCCGTGGTTTCTCCAGGCCGGCGACCAGTGCCGGCAGGTCCGCGACGCCCGTGGCGCCTTCCTGACGCAGGTTTTCGACAAAAGCGGCATTGCGGTCATAGACGACGGTGGTGTGCCCATTGAGCATCAGGCGCCGCGCAATATTGCCGCCCATGCGGCCCAGTCCAATGATCCCGAGTTGCATGTGCTGATGCTCCCTACTACAAATAAAGGTAAGTCAAAAATTTAGCTCGTACGACACGTGGAGGTTAGTCCAGAGCATTGCTGCATAGTTTCCGGGTAATTCGAGCGATCACAAGGGATAACGCTCAAGATCCGGCCGAAGACACAGCGACCATGAAAAATAAAAAAGTTCCAATCACAAGCAAAAGAAATCAGAATCGGCGCCGATAGTAGAGGTGTCGACCAAATACTGGCGACATCTCTATAGTTGATGTACGCCATTTGCGAGGTGAGCAATGGGCCCTGTCGTTACCGCACGTCCTCCCCAAACCCTTTATGTGACCATTCGTCGCGATGAATTGCGCCTACTCAAGGAAGAACGCGATCTACTGCTTGATGAAGTGACGCAGCTGCGCATGCAGTTGCAACACGCACAGCTGCCCCACCAGAGCCAGTCCCTGGCTCGGTAACCGCCCCAGAGGGTAGGAGCTGGCGAAGCCTGCGATCTTTTGATCTTGATCTTTCGCTGAGACTTAACTGTCTGGGCAAGATCGCAGCCTCGTTGCACTCGACAGCTCCTACATAGCTCCTACATAGCTCCTACAGGCGCAGGCTAGCGGGCGCAAGCTCTCTCGCCCCAGGATGGGGCGCCTCTTTGCCTGTCTCGCTACCGGCTCATCCCCTTTCCTGCATTTTGTATCCGAAAAACTCACAAACTTTTCACAACCGACTCGCGATACTCCCCGCCTTTAAGGTTGCTCGGCGTATGCCTGCGGTCACCAATCCGGTGCCGACAGCGTCGTCGATAAAGGCTGGAGCGCTTGATGAGTTTGTTCAAACGCAGCAAAACGACTGCGAAAGGTTTCGACTGGGCCGGGTTTGGCTGGCTGTTTCTGTTCTTCTGGTACTTCTCTGGCATCACCCAACTGCTCATTCTGGTGAGCGACACCTCCGGCTTTACCGGCTTTCGCCAAGCGTTCGTGATGAGCGCGGTGTGGTTGGCGCCCATGCTGCTCTTCCCCGCCCGCACGCGCGTGCTCGCTGCCTTGATCGGCGTGGTGCTGTGGGCCTGCTCCATGGCCAGCCTCGGCTACTTCTTCATTTATCAGCAAGAATTTTCCCAGAGCGTCATCTTCATCATGTTCGAATCGAACGTGTCTGAAGCCGGCGAATACCTGACACAGTATTTTGCCTGGTGGATGGTGGCGGCGTTCCTGGCCCACACCGCCGTCGGCTATTGGCTCTGGACCCGCCTGCGCCCGGTGTACCTGCCCCGGGGCCAGGCCATGGTCGCAGCATTCGCCATTGTCTTGGCCGTGGTCGGTTATCCGCTGATCAAGCAGACCCAGCGTACCGGCAGCTTTGCCGGTGGCCTGGAGAAATTCGAAGATCGCATCGAGCCGGCGGTGCCGTGGCAGATGCTGGTGGCGTATCGTCGCTATGGTGAGCAGTTGGAGAACATGCAAGGCATGCTCCACAGCGCCAGCAAGATCGCCCCCTTGCGCAACCTCAAGGATGCCATGGCCAACGAGCCGGCAACCCTGGTGCTGGTGATCGGCGAATCCACCAACCGCCAACGCATGAGCCTCTACGGTTACCCGCGGGAAACCACGCCGGAGCTGGACAAGCTCAAGGGCCAGCTGTCGGTGTTCGATAACGTCATCACCCCGCGCCCCTACACCATCGAAGCGCTGCAGCAGGTGCTGACGTTCGCCGACGAACAGAACCCGGATCTGTACCTGAGCACTCCGTCGCTGGTCAGCATGATGAAACAGGCCGGCTACAAGACCTTCTGGATCACCAACCAGCAGACCATGACCAAGCGCAACACCATGCTCACGACCTTTTCCCAACAGGCCGACGAGCAGGTGTACCTGAACAACAACCGCAACCAGAATGCCGCGCAGTACGATGGCGACGTGATCGAGCCATTCAACAAGGCCCTGGCCGACAGCGCCCCGCGCAAGCTGATCGTGGTACACCTGCTCGGCACCCACATGAGCTACCAGTACCGGTATCCGCCGACCTTCAACAAGTTCACCGACCGCCAAGGCGTACCGGCGGGCCTGCGTGATGATCAGGTCCCGACCTACAACAGCTACGATAACGCGGTGCTGTACAACGACTTCGTCGTGTCCAGCCTGATCAAGGACTACGCCAAGACCGACCCCAACGGCTTCCTGCTGTACCTGTCGGACCATGGTGAAGACGTGTTCGACTCCTCGGGCCACGGCACCCTGGGCCGTAACGAAGGCAAGCCGACCGCGCCGATGTACACCATCCCCTTCATGGCCTGGGCCTCGCCCAAGTGGCGCGAAAGCCATGACTGGAACTTTGCCGGCGACCTGTCGCGCCCCTACAGTAGCTCGCACCTGATTCACACCTGGGCGGACATGGCTGGCTTGAGTTTTGATGAGCTGGACCACAGCAAGAGCCTGGTCAGCGATGATTTCAAGCCCCGTCCGCTGCTCATCGGCGACCCGTATCAAACCCCGCGCAAGGCTTTGATAGACTTCAGCCTGATGAAACCCAAGGCGCCGTTGGCTGAAGTCGTGCAGAAATAACCGCAACCCGCGAGGCTCAGCCAGCGGCTTAACGGAGCGCCCAAGATCAAAATCCAGGCAGCTATCGCCGGCCTGATTTGACGAGGGCGCGCATTTATGTGCAAACAGGCAGCACGCGATCGCTGCCTCTGAATAAATGCTGGGGTCAACTGCCCCAGCTTTTGATCCCCCGCCATCAGCTTTCACCGAGGCTCGAGCAACAGCACCGTAGACCCTGGGCCCCGGCCGAACAGGCCGAACGTGGCGCAGCTACCGGGCCACGGCATTCCCTTCAAGCAGCACCAGGCAAACCCCGAAACATCCGGCTATTTCAAAGCACTCTTAAACTACCCCGCCTTCGTCGTCTTGACGCCACTACGCCCTATTTTGTGCAACGTCCGGCCATGCCCCCTCGAACGAGTTCCTACAGAGCAGGCAGCAGAAAAACTAATAGTTTTGATAGTTGCGATTAAAACTATGGAATGACATCTTCTGGCCCAGGATCACGGACAATCAAGTAAGGGATGTTATGCATTTAGTCATCACGGCAAACCGAAGGAAAGCCGCTGAATTTTTAGCTTCAACGAACGAGGAAGGGAAAAATCATCCTCAGAATCATTTCGATGAAGTTGATCTGGAGAATATGCTTCAAGATATTCCCATTCAGAAAAAAAGTGACCTGATTGATTATGCCGACGAGCATCGCGACTCGTTTCTAGAGAATGCGGTGTTATTCAGCGAAACCTCGGGAACAACAGGCAAACCGCTTCAAACACCACGCGGCAATATCGAGCTTAGGTGGAATACGCAGAACCAGATGTACGCGTACTCCAGACTGCTAAAAAAAAAGCAGGACAGAGTTGCAATCATTCATCCAGGCATGTTGAGCCCGTTTATCGAGGCCACTACATTTGCCTTGAAAAAACTCGAAGTCGGTTACGTCAAAGTCTTCCCGATCGAGGGTATCTGTGATTATCGCCGCATCCGTGATGTTTTGGTGAGGTATGAAATCACTACCATCATGACCACGCCATCCCTGGCTTTGAAAATATTATACGAGATCAAGAAGCTTGACGAGGGCGTGGAGTTAAAGCTCAACAAGGTGCTATTGACCGGGGAACTGATCACAGAGGCCTGCGAAGCAAATTTTAAGAAAATTCTGGGTGCGGATTGTAAGGTCGTCGCTTTCGTATACGGTGGCAGCGAAACAGCTAGCTTGATGTATGGAATCGGTAACGGACAATACCTCCCCTTCCACGAAGATTTTATCTTTGAAATCGTCGACGGTGAGGTCACGATAGCGAACCCCGAAGAATATATGGTCAAGGGAGAGCTGCATGTAACTTGGCTTAAAGGTGGGTTGCTACCCATAAAACGTTATAACACCAACGATGTGTTTGAAGTAACGGTCAAAAAAAATCACCCGTTCAAGTTCAAACCGTTGGGCCGCATTGTGAACCTGCAAGAAGGCTACCCCTGTTCCGCCCGATTGGAAGAGTTAATTTACAGCTTAGAACAACCTGTTTTCAACTACGTTGCAACCTGCTCTAAAACCGAGCAAAGCATTAACATCGACCTGATTGCACTGGGCAGCGATCAAATAATCGACGAGGTGCACTTGAAATTAGCAAAAGAATTTCCGAATTATAAAATAACGGTGCGCTTGAATGTGGCGAATGACCCATTTATGCAATTCGCCCCAAAACCCAAACTGACTCGCTACACGATTAATTAAGGATAGAAATAATGACTTGGTGGATGGTGGATCTTCTAATAATGCTCGCCTACGGATTGCAACATACCGTGTTGACGACAAAGGTTTTGGTGCGCGGATACAACGCCATATTACCCGCTTGGAGCTGGAACATAAGCTACAGCATCATGTCCGTCATTACACTCTTGCTGGCTTTCCATTTTTGGGCGCCATCGGGTGTGTACATTTTCTACCTGACGCCAGGGAGCATTCCGTTTCACCTTATGACCATTTCGCTGGCGGCGTCGCTCTTTTTCTTCTTTTTTTGCTTTAAATACACTACGTCTTTCTGGCAATGGTTGGGTGTTCGCCAAGTTGCGGCAAGGCTTAAAAATGAACAAATGCCAGCGTATTATCGTGTTCGCCAACAGGGTATAAAAAAATACATTCGGTTTCCGCATCACACGTGTTTAATCCTGCTGTTCTGGACTCACCCTGTAATGACCCTGGACACGTTGTTCCTGGCAATCGGCGCCACCATCTATCTCTACTTAGGTACTTATCATCAGGACCTGCGAGGTCTGGCAATGATTGGCGAATCCTGGCAGCAATATCGAAATGATACCGCTCTTTTAATTCCGACACCTAAAGTGCTGAAGCGTATGTACCGTGATTTCACTGGCAAAGGTGATAGCGAAATCGAAGCCAAAACCGCTCAACAAAATACCACGCCTACCGATCAGCCGATCGCTGTCGAAACCAATTGAAAAGGACGTGCATATGTTCAAACAACAACTGAATCAGCTGCAAACAACACTCGAAAACCACGAAATTTACAACTACATCAAAACTCCAGCTCATCTGAAAATTTTCATGGAATCCCACGTATTCGCTGTTTGGGACTTCATGAGCCTGGCGAAACGCTTGCAAATTGAGCTTACTTGCACCCGTTTGCCGTGGTTCACGCCGGAGGATGCCAAAAAGGCGCGTTTTATCAACGAAATCATCTTGGGCGAGGAAAGTGACCTGGGAGACGACGGTCTACCTGCCAGCCACTTTGATATGTATTTGGCGGCCATGGCCGACATGGGCTGTTCGAGACACAAATTCGACCTATTTGAGCAACATTACCGCAGCGGAACGGATCTGGAGCGGGCCCTCGAATTAGCCGACGTTCCGAGTTACGTCATTAAATTCGTTCGCCAAACGATAGCTACCGCACTCGATGGTCGTGCCGAAGAAGCCGCGAGTAGCTTCTTTTACGGTCGAGAGGATGCCATTCCACAGATGTTCCAGGCGCTACTTGATCAATGGGGCCTGAAAAAAGAATCGGCTCCACGATTTGTTCATTATCTGCAACGGCATATTGATCTGGACGGCGACGAGCACGGGCCGGCAGCGATGAAGATTTTGTCGGACCTGATCATCGACGAGCATGCCGAAGCTGCTGCGTTGCAGGCAGCGCAACAAGCAATCAGTGCGCGTATTGCTTTGTGGGACGGCATCCTGGCAGATATGAAAAAACATGACGCCGCGTCCCATCATCAAGAAGCAAGCGCGCATCTTGAGTTGGCTTGAATCTATTATGCGAACAGGGATTGATCAATGATGGAATCACTAGTGCTCGCCGACGTGGTGGAGCCAACGTACCTCGATAAAAATTATTTGCAAAAGCTAAGCATTCAGTTCCAACAAGATGGTTATTTAACCTTACGGAATTTTTTATCCAAAGACGTCTTCAGTCTTCTGAACGACGAAACGTTCAAATTGCATGACTTAAGTACGAAACGTGACTTCGTCATGGCAGGATATGAAACGCCACGGGTGTTATCGGTGGCAGGCGGCAAAAAAATTCTGAAAAACACGATTTTTATCCCGAGTTTATATGTGCACCACCAGTTGCAGACAGTCCTGTCGCTGCTGACGCAAAATAAACTGTATACCGTCAAACATCAGGAAGAATGCATTGTCGCGAATTATCTTGATGGCCGGGGGCAGACGCACGGATGGCATCTGGACGATCCAACCTATGCGCTGATCATCGTTCTGGATGCACCCGCCGCCGGCAGCGGTGGGTGTGTTGAATATGTATCAAAATGGAAAGAACTGTGCGGCCACTTGGCCATCGATCCGTACAAGCAAGTGGACTTGGGATTAAATTTTGCCAAGCGTCATGACCTTATCAAAAGCGTGCATCTGGAAGCCGGCGATTGTTACATATTGAATGCTGGTGAAAACCTGCATCGAGTCACCCCTATCTCTGATAACTCCTCGCGCCGACGAGTCATCAATATGGCGTTCGATCATCGGGAGTCGTTCGCCTTCGGAAATACTGCCGACATTTTATATGCAGAAGAAGAGATCGAGCATGCGTTCGCGATTTGATGACCGTGTAGTAGTGATTACCGGCGGCAATGGCGGTATCGGAGCCGCCACCGCACGAGCCTTTGTGGCCGAGCGCGCACATGTCGTGTTGGTTGATAAAGTTATTGATGAAAATCTTTTGCAAACGCTTATTGACGCCGGAACAGAATCATCAGCCTATGCCGTGGATGTTGCAGACGCGGAACAGTGTCGGGGGTTGATCGAGAATATTATCCAGAAATATGGCCGCATCGATGTGTTGTTTAATAACGCAGGCATTACCCGGCGTGCTTCGGTGGTGGATACGACGGTTGAAGAATGGGATCAGGTAATCAATGTCAACTTGAGATCCATCTTCCTCATGTCAAAATTTTCGATTCCTCACATGCAACGTCAAGGCGGGGGCAATATCGTTAACACCGCGTCCGGATGGGGCTTGGTTGGTGGCGCCAAGGCGGCAAGCTACTGTGCATCGAAAGGCGGCGTGGTACTCCTGACCAAAGCGATGGCGATTGATCATGGTGCCGATAATATCCGCGTCAATTGCATTTGCCCTGGCGATACGCTCACGCCCATGTTGTTCAACGAAGCTGAGCAACTGGGACTCGAAAAAAATTCGCTGGTCGATGCCGCTGTGTCCCGCCCCTTAGGTCGAGCCGGCCTGCCTAGTGAAATAGCCAACGCCGTTTTGTTTCTGGCGTCCGATGACTCATCGTTTATTACCGGAGAAGGGCTGGTCGTCGATGGTGGCGGACTGGCTGGCTCCGCTTGAGGAAAAACCATGACCAACGCCATGCGAATATGTATTGTCAAATTATTGTTTACCGCCAGCAATTTCGTAATTCCGTTTTCAGCACTCTTCGTCAGCAAACGTTATGACTTCGACGCCAGTGCATTGGCGACGATGGTGACCATATTATCGGTGAGCTACTTGGTCGGTAATCTGGCAGGCGGGTACTTGGGAGACAAGTTTCAATCGCGCTCGTTGTTGCTGTTATTCTCTTTTTGCTCCCTGTTGGCCATGATTATTGGCTCACTAGGACTTCCGGCGACGGTTACATTTACCGCTATTTCACTTTTTGCCATCATGGCTGGGGCAGCGAATCCGGTATTGAGCAACTATCTGTCCAACAGCGTTGACGAGTCAAATCGCGAAAGTTCGTTCGGCAATCTGTACTTGGCGAACAATATCGGGATTGCCGTTGTTTTTATTGTCGGCGGCTTCCTCTTGGCACGTGGAGCCCAGTATCCGTTGTACTTTTTTACCGTCCTAAGTGCTTTGAGTTTTTTGTGTACTGCGTTGCTGCTCAAACCAGTTACAAGCTCGTCTATGTCGGGCAGTGTCGCCTCCATGCCAGTAGAGGCCGGCACCCTACCCGCGATAATCGTTTGTAGTTTCATCCTGTTTTTTGGTTTGGCGTTCCTCGATGCTCAGCGTGAATACCAATTGCCGGTCTGGCTGGACAGTTTAAATAAGGATTCAAGTTCGGTCCTGTTCGGCACCATCGGTATAGTCAACGCTGCGATTGTATTGCTGCTGACCAAATATGTGGTCAAGGTCACGTCGGCCATCGACCCCATTATGAATATGGGAATAGCGGCGCTGTTTTACGGTTTTGGATTCGGCATTCATTATTTTTTCGGCAGTCTGTATCCGGTATTGGCACTGGTCGTGCTATGGAGTATCGGAGAGATACTGGGCGCTACGTATATGAGTGTGTTCATTTCCAAAAACGCCCCTGTGCGGTACCGCGCGAAACTGTTTTCGTTGATCCCAGTAGTACTGACGCTCGGGAAAATCCTGTCGATCAGTACCACCACAGGTCTGGCTGCAGTCTATGGGATCAATTCAGGTTGGGGCCTGGCGTTCGGCGTAGGAATTTTGGCTTTCATATTTTCGATTTCGCTATTAGCGTTCACTAAAAAGGCAGGCGCAGATGACACGGCTCGGTATCCTTCAGCTACCTTATAACTTGGACATTTTGAAGCAAATCACGACACAGCTTTCACATTTCAATGGGCACGTTTTTCTTATCGATACCGACGCCCGCATTTCGACCGTGAAAGAATTCGTGCTGCCTTCCAATCTCCATTTCGTCGCGTGCGACTCGTATGCGGTCGATTGTATCCAAGCGCTATCCGTTGATCTGCGGTTGGATAATTTGATTTCATTGGCCGAGCTTGGGTTAATGCCTGCGTCCCAAGTCAGAGATCAACTTTCCATGCGCGGGCATGGGGCCAAGGTGGAGAAGAATTCGGTCGATAAACACGCGATGCGCGTTGCCTTGGCCGAGTCAGGTTTGACGAAGGTTCAATTTGCAAAAAGCTCCATTAGTCAATTACCGGATGTGCTTGCTCGATTCGATCTTCCCGTGATCGTCAAACCGGTGAGCTTGACGGGCAGCATCGGCGTGCAGCTGATAAAGGAGATCGCGGACGTTGCCGATTATTCGAAGCGGCTGCAGAACAATGCGTACGCGAACGGCTGTGAACTGATCGTTGAAAGTTTTTTGCCAGGGGCGGAATTTAGCGTCGAAGGGCTGCTGCTTGATAATGAGATTCATATTTATGGCGTGACCGAAAAAGAAACAACGGAGCAGCCATACTTTGTCGAAACCGGCCATCGTTTTGACAGCAACCATCGCTTGTTGCCTTGGCTGCATCCTGCTCTGAAAGAAATTTTCCAGTCGCTTGGGATGTCCATCTGCCCGTTCCACGTCGAATTCAAGATTGTCGATGGCTGCTTGGAAATCATTGAGCTCCATAGCCGCTTTGGGGGGGATTTCATCACCAAGCTTATTGAGTATTCGTCGGGCAATAAGGTATTTCTTGAGTACGCCGACTTTTTGTGTTTTGGCACACTGCCTTATATCAATCGCACGCATGCTCAAGTGACGGCCGTTAAATTCTCAACGGTTTCGGCAGGCCGGATCGCCTCGGTCTCGCCATTAAGTGATGCGTTTATCGAAACACTGTTGGAGCATAAAATCGGGGTCAAAGAGGGGGATGACATCAATCCGGCGACTGGCTACTATGATCGCCCGGCTTATTTTATTTCCAAATTTAAAAACTCAGACGAAGAAGCTTTTTTTCAAACGGCCTTCAGCCAATTCAAAATTTTGACCGACAAGAGCGCCACACATGAGTGAACATCATTACGAAGTCGAAATTTCCTGGACCGGGAATCGCGGAACGGGCACCTCTGCCTATAAAGCTTATGGTCGCGATTTTACTGCCATATCCCAGGGAAAACCTGTTTTGCAAGGATCGTCTGACCCTGCGTTCCTGGGAGATCCTGCGAAGTGGAATCCCGAGGACCTGCTGGTCGCATCAATTTCGGCGTGCCATAAACTGTGGTATCTGCATTTGTGCGCCGTCAACAACATTGTTGTGACCAGCTATGTTGATAAAGCGGTAGGCTACATGGTGGATGAACATCCTACGCGTAAAGGCCACTTCACCAAGGTGATACTGCATCCACACGTTGAGGTGACGCCGACTTCCGACAAGGAACTGGCGATTAAACTGCATGACGAAGCGCATCACGAGTGCTTTTTGGCTAACTCCGTGAATTTTGAAATTCAATGTGAACCCACGATAAAATAACGGCCACAGGTATCGGGATGAACGCTCTTGTACAAGGAAGTTTGCTGCACGAAATAGGCCAGCGATCGTTGGCAAAATATCTTGAATATCGGCCGAGCACAGCTTTATTTTACGATCTTTACGAGGCAAGTGAGCGCGCGGCGTCAGCCTCGAAAGTCGAAGACTACACTGTCGCTTGCGAGACGGCGTTGCGGTCCGAGATGCGCAGCATGGCCAGCGCTATACGGAAGCAGATCGAACCAGGAATAGAAGCCGATTGGAAAATCCGCTTGCAAGCACTGTCCTCGCAACTCGATATCTTCGCCGGGTACACAGATGCGCCGGTTGGATACATTGATACTTGGGCAGGTCATATACCCTTCATCATTAATCAGATCAACGGCCCCCTCATTGATATACCTGAAGCATTGGCCAACAGTTTTGCGGTGACGAGCGAAGCAGATGCGATTTTTTACGTACAGCGATTGACGTCGCTGAGTCACATGATTGCGAGTGTAGTGGACAAATTCGAGCATGATCGGAAACAGGGCTGGTATGCGCCTGACACCATTTTGGCTAGAGCCGTCGACACATTGAAATGTTATATTTCCTCACCCTTCAACTTGCACCCTTTGTACGCCTCGTTCGAGCATAAACTTAAGCTTTGTGAAGCAATTACAGTTGATAGCCGGCTGTCTTTTTTGAACCATGCTGAATCCGTCCTGAAATCATCCATTTACCCGGCGTATTCAGTGGCTATCGATACGGTGGAGCGCTTTCTTTCTTCGGACCATGCGCCTGTCTATTCGGTCCTTGATCTTCCCGGTGGAAGCCAGTACTACCAAAATGCCCTGCGCTATCAGGCCAATAGCCTCGATGGTACGTTGCTTCACCAATTCGGGCTGGAACAGATAGAAGCAATCAATCACCGGTTGGCACGGTCTTCAGCTAATTTTTTGGACGCTGAAACGACGGAAAGCTACTTGCTGCGCCGCTCTGGGCGAAGCCTGGAATCGTTTGATTTTACGCAGGCCCTATTGAGCTACCTGGAAGAACTCAACGAACGGGCACGCGCGCTGGCAGATGATTGCGTCAAGGGCGTGAATCTTGAAGATCTGTCATTCAAAGCAATACCACCGGCGCTAGAGGCTTCGGCACCGTTTGCCAAGTACACCCCTGCGGGAAAAAAAACGCCGGCCATTTTCTGGGTCAACGCGGCGAAGGTTCGACAAATGCCTATCAGTTTTCTGGAGGTGGTAGCTTTTCACGAGACGGTACCTGGACACCACTTGCAGTTCTGCGTCGCGAGGCAGAACCATGCACTGCCGGTGCTACTCCAATTAAGTCTATTCAACACCTTTATCGAGGGCTGGGCGACTTATGCTGAAGGGCTCGCATCAACGCTCCAGTTGTATACAGACGCGGTCAGTGGCGAAAATTCGCACATCAGAACCGAGCAGTTACGGGCTGCGCGTGTCGTCGCGGACACCGGACTGCACGCCAAGGGATGGACGCGCAACCAAGGTATAACCTTTTTGGAGAAGACGGCCGGGCTCGACACGGACGACGCTGCCGCCGAAATCGATCGTTATCTAGCGGTTCCCGCTCAAGCAGCGGGCTATCAAGTAGGGCTCGCGACGATCCGCAAGCTTCATTCCGATGCGTGCGCGAAGTACGGTAACCGTTTCGATTTGAGTCGTTTCAACGCAACGCTTTTAAGCAATGGTGCTGTGCCGTTCAGCTACCCAGGCTGAGGAGAGAGCGTGCACGCGTCATGCAAGCTCTCTATTCGGCAGGTAGGTCGTATTATTCCAATATGGCCTTTCTGGTTTGTTCCGATAGGTGAATTTTCAGAGCAACGGCACGTTCTACGCCGATTTTCAGAGCCGGACCGAGTCGCTGGATATGAATGCCCGAACGAATGAGCATTCGCTCTACGCCGACGGTCGTCACGGTTACATAGCTTTCCAGTTGTTGCTCGAAACCAAAGGCAATGATGGTTTTTATCGCTTCGGCGGTGATATCTGAAAAATTCATCACTCGTTTGTTTTCAGCATTAATGGCAAATCGGCTTAGTTCCCAGA
This sequence comes from Pseudomonas sp. Root401, assembly GCF_001425105.1. Lineage (NCBI taxonomy): Bacteria > Pseudomonadati > Pseudomonadota > Gammaproteobacteria > Pseudomonadales > Pseudomonadaceae > Pseudomonas > Pseudomonas sp. Root401. Next base: position 77,519 of record NZ_LMDO01000015.1, read on the forward strand.
TGTTTTCCGCACAGGGCGCCTCTTCCCCATTTAGCAACTCGCTGAAGGTGTGCTTGAGCATGTACGGTCCCGACGTGGGTAAAATACGCCAGCAGCCTTGCACCTCATTATCTTCAGACGTTCTCTTGATGAGCATGTAAATAGGATCTAATGCGTCGTAACCATCAATGTCCATGCCATCTATAGTTTCGATGGCCCAGCCTTTACGTACTTTAAATACATCAGCACGTAGCTTGTACATGGAAATAATGGCTTGCTTGTCAAATTCGTTTTTATAACCCAATGAGTAATGCATTTGTTTCCCCTCGCCGAAATGTCCGAGGAGAATAATTCAAATAATTTCATCGATCAGCTATCAAAAATGATAGTGTCGACTGCTGCGCTTTAGCGATATATTGCCCGTGTCGTAATGCGGTCCAAAATACCTGTTCAAAGAGCCGGACTAAATATCGATGATACCGAGAGAATAAGCCTTAACGACCGCTGCCTTGCGACTATTAACACCGAGAATCTGACGCGCCTTGTTCAAGTGGAAGTTAATATTCGCCTCTGTACAAACACAAATGCGAGCGATCTCCCACGAGGTTTTCCCTATGGCGCACCACTTTAGAATTTCTATCGCCTTTTTTGATAGAGGGTAAAGTTCCGAAATTGTTTGGGTCAGTGGATTCGATGTGTGAAAGTAAGGCAAATAGCTGCCCAGGGCCAACTCCTTGATTAACATAAGCTGCGGAAGAGTATCAGAGATATGGCGGATCGTCTGGGGCGTGTTCTGAATATTATCCAGACTCAAGCTGAATGTACCCATTTCCCCGCCAGGGCCATGCAGTGGAAGGGTAATGCCACTCCGAAGTCCATGCACACAAGCCTCTTCAAAGAAATTTTTCTGTTGACTTGTCTCGTAGATACTTTCAAGCCAGATAATGGGGAATACCTTCGTAAAACTATGTTCCACTACCGGGTCAATGAAAGCGTAACCCGACCCATCATATTTTCTTCTCCAAGCCTCATCATAGTTGGAGTGTATGACGGCTGATGCCAAGGGGGCGGCGCCTGTTTTTTTCAAGCCGAACAAAATCCCCGTATAGCCCAAGTTTTTCGCGTAACGGGTTAACTCCTCAAACCATTGCTTTTCAGTACTCGACTGTAAAATCCCACTAAACTCTCCTAAAGCCAGCAATTTCCGTTCCCTCTGAATGTTGCATCCTGATGTCCTAATGCCAGGCAGTCATAGCAGCTCATCAATGCGGCCATGCGTGTGCTGATTCTGCACCCAAATGGGGCGCAAACGTTACTGCTCCTAATCGGCCACGAAAATGACAATTATTATTAATTAAAGCTGGCCAATTGGTATCTGCGGCTGAAAAATAAATGCTTTAAAGGGGTGATGTCAAACGTTCGCGCCCTTCCCTACTGCCGATTTTTTCGGTCTATACAGCTCGGCCAAAATCAACTCAACCTAAAGGAAACTCCGAATGAAAGCTTTCCGATTTGGCAGATACCTCAGCCCCATCGCCGAGCCTCCTCGATAAACTTTTCATTTCACACTTCTGAAGTACCGTGGCTCGATACCGTCAGCCAGACACGGGTCAGGCTTGCTGACCAAAACGTTGCATTTGCATTTCCTGTAGGCGGCTGAGGGTACGGCGAAACGGGAATTGCAGATAGCCCTCTGTATACAACTCATCCATCGGCACCTGGGCCGAAAGGCACAACGGCACCTTGCGGTCGTAACACTCGTCGACCAGCGCGATGAAGCGCCGTACGCCATCGTCATGGATCGACAACTGCGGCAATTCGCGATCACCGGCCTCGACCCGTTCGACACCGTCTTCGGTGCCACGGGCAATGCGCCCTTCGCGTTGTTCGGCGCTCAGGCACGGCACATCACTGAGCAGGATGACGCTGAAGCGGTCGCACAGCGCCATGAAGTCCAGCGCCGAGAACGGTTGCTCGCATAGGTTGGAGTAACGGCTCCAGAGCACGGTATCGCTGGCCTGGACCGGTTCAAGCAGGCGATGACCGACCTCGATCGGCGCGCTGTTCGACGCTTGCCCGGCGGTCAGCTGGATGAAGACATTGGCCAGCGGATCAGGTTGCCCGGGATCGCGCAGCCAATAACGCTGTTGCAATTGGCCTGGGTGCTGGCGATGGTCTTGCCAACCGTTCACCGGCACGACCTGCATATATCGATTGATCGCGGTGATGGTCGGCAGGAAACGCTCACGGTTGTGGCCGTTGGCATAGAGTTCTTCCGGCGGCAGGTTGGAGGTACTGACCATCACCATGCCCAGCTCGAACATCACCTGGAACAGGCGCCCGAGGATGATTGCATCGCCGATGTCGTTGACGAACAGTTCGTCGAAACACAGCACCCGGACTTCAGCACTCAACTCCCGCGCCAGGGCCTGCAAAGGATCCGGTGTGCCTGTGAGCTGGAACGAACGCTGATGCACCCATGCCATGAAATGATGGAAGTGTTGTCGACGGGCCGGCACCTTGAGGCTTTCATAAAAGCGGTCCATCAACCAGGTCTTGCCACGTCCCACCGGGCCCCAGAGATAAACGCCCTTGATCGATTTGCGACCTTCGTGCAACGCCTGGTGGCATTGCTCCAGTGTCATGATGGCCAGTTCCTGGGCCTCGTCCTGGACGAAGCCGTGGTGTTCGATGGCATGCTGCCAGGCACTCAAGGGGGAGTCGAAAGTCATACGGCCCGGGTCCGGAAAACGAAGGTGGGGAGTATGCCATGGCAGGCGATTGCAGGGGAGCAATGGTCTGTGGGAGCAAGGCTTGCTCCCACATACTTGGGTGCAGAACCTAGATTGAGATATCCAACCGACTGATCTTGCCCTGCTCATCGAGCCGGAAGGTGTAGCGCAACTCCAACGGGCTGCCGGGGAATGTCCCGGAGATCAGGTTCTGCACCAGCACCTTGCCAGTGCGTTGCTGCACATTGAGGACTTCCACCCGCGGCTGGAAGCGCTGGGCGGTGTCTTCCATCCATTGGGCGATGGCCTGGGTGCCAACACGGTGCTGGCCTTCATCGAACACGTTGGCATCCTCGGCGAAGAAACGCGTCACCGCCGAACTGTCACGGGCATTGGCGGCCGCGATGTAGCCGGCGATGGCCGGGGCCAGGGAAGAGACGGGATTGGACATGGTACGGCTCCTTGTTTTATCGATCTGGCACCATGCTAGAACAGCGTTGTGTCAGTTTTTGTCAGGAGTGAAACGCCCGGTTTCGTCCAGCTTCATCAGCGCGAACCAATCGCGCAGCAAGTCGCTGCGTCGGCCTGGATAGCGCTCGCCTTGCTCAGTGGCAGAGGCAATCCGGTCCGTGCGAAAAGTCCGATAGGCGCTGCGCAATTCACACCAGGCCACCACCACCCGCGCTTCATTGAAAAAGCCCAGGGCCAGCGGCCAGATCAAGCGTTGGCTCGGGGTCTTGTTCACGTCGGCGTAATCGATATGCAGCTTGGCCTGGGCGCGAATGGCCTGGCGGTACACATTCAGTTCCACCGTGTTCTGCGGATAGCCATAACCCGGTGGGCCCGGCAGTACCGTGGGGTTGCGCAAGGCGTCTCGCACATCGGGGGCCAGCACTGCGGCGACCTTCGCCAGGGCGTCGGCGGCGGCCTTGCCCAGCACCTCGTCGGCGCGCTGGTCGACGTAGCGCAAGCCCAGCACAATGGCCTCGATTTCATCGGCGGTGAACATCAGTGGCGGCAGGAACAGGCCGCTGCGCAAGACATAACCGATGCCCGCCTCGCCCTGGATCGGCGCGCCGAGGGCGGTGAGTTCGGCAATGTCGCGGTACAAGGTGCGCTCGGAGACGTTCAGTTCGCCCGCCAACGTCGCAGCGGTGACCGGGCAACGCTTGCCGCGCAGGACTTGCAGCAAAGTGAGCAGACGTGTGGTACGCGACACGATGGACAGTCCGCAAAGAAAAAGATGACGCAGATTAGCAGAGGCTGGTGTCAGAAACTGTCAGGAGCCATGATCCTTGTTTGGACCCAGAGCAAGGTGGAATTTGCCCCCGCAAGGCTGTGGGAGCAAAGCTTGCTCGCGAAACAGACACCTCGGTTCCTGAAAGACCGCATCGCCTTCATCGCGGGCAAGCCTTGCTCCCACAGGGTGGCTTGCCGTTGTCATGGGCCGCTGTGGGTTATCGTAGTCAATCGTTTCCGAGTTTTTTCCTTTCTTGAGAGTCTATCCATGCGCAGAATCCTCGGCTTTTCCATTTTCCTGATACTGCTCAGCCTGAGCGCCTGCGCCCTCTTCCCGCACCGTGACCCGCTGAACATCAACGTGGTCGGCATCGAACCCTTGCCCAACGAGGGCCTGGAGGTGCGTTTCGCTGTGAAACTGCGCGTGCAGAACCCCAACGAAACCGCCATCGACTACAACGGAGTGGCGCTGGACCTGGAGGTCAACGACCGTACGCTGGCGACGGGGGTCAGTGACCAGAGCGGTTCGATCCCGCGCTTTTCCGAGGCGATCCTCAGTGTCCCGGTGAGCATTTCGGCGTTTTCGGTGTTGCGCCAGACCTTGGGCCTGAGCCAGACCCAAAGCCTGGACAACCTGCCCTATGTGCTCAAGGGCAAGCTCGCCGGCGGCGTATTCGGCACCCTGCGCTTCGTTGACCGTGGAACCCTCGACCTGCCGGGTTCCGCCGCCAGCTGGTGAATCATGCCGTGAAGCGCACGCCGGGCTTGGCGCGCTCATCCACCACCAACTCGAACACATCCGGCCTGGCGTAATGCCCCACCACGTCATAGTCGTAGCGCGCCCGCACCAGTTCATCGGTGTCGATTTCAGCGGTCAGTAACCCCGCCGTGTCTTTCAGCGGCCCGGCCAGCACATCGCCCATGGGCCCGACAATCACGCTGCCACCGGCAATCAACGGCCGCTCGGCCGGCCAATGCGCAACCTCGATACCCAGGGCCTGCGGCGAGGCCTGGACCTGACAGGCACTGACCACAAAGCAGCGACCTTCGTGGGCGATATGGCGCATGGTCACCTGCCACATCTCCCGCTCATCCACCGTCGGCGCACACCAGACTTCCACGCCTTTGGCGTACATCGCGGTGCGCAGCAGCGGCATCATGTTTTCCCAGCACACCGCCGCGCCGACCCGACCGACCTGGCTGTCGATCACGGGCAAGGTCGAACCATCGCCCTTGCCCCAGATCAGCCGCTCGGTGCCGGTGGGCATCAACTTGCGGTGCCGGGCCACCAAGCCTGCATCGGGTTCGAAATACAGCGCGGTGCAGTACAGGGTGCTGCCGACACGCTCGATGACGCCCAGCACCAGGCTCGCCCCCGTACGCGCCGACAGCCCGGCCAGCGCTTCGGTTTCAACGCCGGGAACGTCAATGGCATTGGCAAAATAGCGGGCAAACGCCTCGCGCCCCTCCGGCAACCGGTAACCCAGTTGAGTCCCGAACCCCTCGCCCTTGGGATAGCCACCCAACAGCGCTTCAGGCATCACCACCAAGCGCGCGCCAGCCTCGCGAATGGCCTCTTCGTAGGAAAGGATCTGTGCCAGGGTCTCGCCCTTGCCGCCAGGCAACGAGCCGATCTGCAGGGCAGCCACAATGGATTTGGGCATGGTTTTTCAACTCCTTGATCATCAGGTGTTGCTGATTCTCAAGCAGCGGCCGATCATGAATAAAGCCCCGAATGCTGCTAAATGATATGAGCCTTATAAATATCGCCGACATCGACCTCAATCTGCTCAAGACCTTCGAAGCCCTGCATGACGAATCCAGCGCCAGCCGCGCCGCCGTGCGCCTGGGCGTGACCCAGTCGGCCATCAGCGCAGCGCTGCGCAGGCTTCGCGGTTTGTATGACGATCAATTATTCGTGCGCACCGGCCGGGGCCTGGCGCCGACGCTGCGGGCCAACCAACTGAAGCCGGTGATCAGCGAAGCACTGGATAAATGCCGCCAGAGCCTGGCGATGGTCGACCCGGATGCCAGCCATTACGAAGGCCGCTCGGTCATCGTCGGCCTGTCGGATGATTTCGAGATTGCCCATGGGCGACGCCTGATCGAAGAAGTGGCCCACCGCGCGCCGGGCCTGCGCTTGATTTTCCGCCAGACCCACAGTCAGATCGTCGGCCGGGCCCTGATGGAGCGTGACCTTGACCTGGCGATCACAGCGGGCGGTTTCGCCCAGCGGTTGCTCAGCCGCCAGGTGTTGGGCGAAGGCGATTACGCCTGCCTCCTGGACCCGGCGAGCCTGGCGCAGGGCCAACAATCCCTCAGCCTGGAGGCGTTCGTGGCCCGAGAACATCTGCTGGTGTCTTCGGGTGGTTTCATCGGCATCACCGACGAAGGGCTGGCCGGGCTTGGCCTGAGTCGGCGAGTCTGCGCCTCGACCACCCACTTTGCCGCGTTGCCGTTCCTGCTCAAGGGCAGCCAAGCCGTGGCGACCATCCCGACCCATGCCGCCCGGGCCATCGCCGACCTCAGCGGCCTGGCCTTGCTGCCCTGCCCCCTGGCATTGCCCCGCTACCCCATCGAACTGGGATGGCGAACCCACACGCAAATGGAGCCGACAATGCTCAAGGTTCGCGAGGCCATTACGGCAACATTCGCCTGAGGCTTACTTGTTGGCAGCCATCAGTCGATTGACCTCACTGCGCACCATGTTGGCGTACTCCGGCGGCGACATGCCGTCCAGTTCGGCACGCACCCACTCGGCCCACTTGCCCTTGCGTTTGGAGCGTTCGCCGAACAAGCGGGCAGCATCGCCCTTGGCTTTGCCCAGGTTGTTTTGCCACAGTTCAAAAAGTCGGGATTTTTCGTCTTCCAGCGCGGCGCGCTCGGCCAGGGGCTTGTCAGCCAGATTGAAGCTCATGGAAATTACCTGTTGCGTAAATAGGCGCCATCTTACACCTTGGAGGGAAACGTCTTAACCACGATTTGTGGTGGGCTGCGCCGACAAGGCCAAACGTTGCAACTTTTGCACAAGCGCAGCACTCCATTGATCAATGCCATCATCAGCAAGGAGTACTTCAATGGCCCGTAAAAGCACCGTGCAAGCGAATGGAGAGCAAATCAAGGATCAAGCCTTCAGCGAACTGAAGGCGTTGATCGAAGAATCGGAGAAGCTGCTCAAAAGCAGTGCCTCACTGGTGGGTGAAGAAGCTGACGACCTGCGCGGCCAGATCTCCCAGAAACTGCAACAAGCGCTTGATTCGGTCGCCAGCGCACGGGAGCGCACCCGCCCCATGGTCGACGCCACTGAAGTCTATATTGGCGGCCACCCCTGGCAGACCGTGGCGATTTCCGCCGGTTTCGGGCTGGTGGTGGGTTTGTTGCTAGGACGGCGTTAAATATCACAAACCAGCCCCAGACCTCATGTGGGAGCGAGCTTGCTCGCGATGGCGGTGTGTCAGGCAACATCTCTGCTGCTGCACCACCGCTATCGCGAGCAAGCTTGCTCCCACAGGAGTTTGTGGATGAGCCTGCCACTTATGAACATCCACAAGGTCTTGCTTTAAGCCACAGGTCCCGCCCGCAGGATCGACACATCCTCCCCGCGATACAGCGCCTCGACCTTCCCCGCCCGCCACTGCAACACCGCCCGCTGGTTGATCGAGCCCTTGTCGGTGATTTCACCGCGGTCGATGGACGCCGGTTCATCGAGCAAGGCGATCCACTCCACGCGACTGGCGTTGCCGCTGGCTTCGCGGTTCAGGCGTTGCAGCCAGTCGGCGAACCATTGGCGCACAGGCGGGCTGGCGAGGACTTGGGCGTCGCTGGCGTCCGCGCCCAGGCCTGACAAGCGCCGGCATTCAGCAAGCCGTGGGAACACCAGCGCCCCCAGGCACTCGCGATCCGGGGCGGTAATCACCAGGTCCTGGACGTAGGGCGTGCCCTCCAGCACCGCCCGGTTGCGCAACGGCCCGACGCTGACGAAGACACCGGAAGACAATTTGAAATCCTCGGCGATCCGCCCATCGAACATCAACCCCAGTTGCGGATTGCTGGCATCGGCCAACTTGATCGCATCCCCCGAACAATAGAAACCGTCCTCGTCGAACACTTCGGCAGTCTGCTGCGGCGAGCGCCAGTAGCCGGGCATGATGTGCGGCCCGCGAAAACGCCCTTCAAACTTGCCATCCACCGGCACCAGCCGCACCTCGCAGCCAGGCGCTGGAAGGCCAATGTAGCCGGCCATGGACAACGGCCCGGTGGTGAAGGTGCAGGACGGCGCCGCCTCGGTCATGCCCAGGCCCGCCATCATGCGGATACGCTCGCCGCAATGCTGTTCGGCGACCTTGTCGAGCCGGTCCCAGGTGCTTTGGGACAAGCCAGCCGCCGCAAAGAAGAACAGGCTGATGCGCTTGAAAAAGCGCTCGCGCAACTCACCGTCCCGCTCCAGGGCGCTGACCAACTCCTCCCAACCCTTGGGCACGGTCAGGTAGGCGGTCGGTGAAATTTCCTTGAGGTTGCGCAGGGTTTCGGCGAAGCCTTGGGCGGTGGGCTTGCCGTCATCCAGGTAGAACGTCCCGCCGTTGTACAGCACGATGCCAACGTTGTGGCTGCCACCGAACGTGTGGTTCCACGGCAACCAGTCCACCAGCACCGGCGGCGCCTCGCCGAACACCGGAAAGGTCTGCAGCAGCATCTGCTGATTGGCGCAAAGCATACGCTGGGTGGTGATCACGGCCTTGGGCAGTTTGGTGGAGCCCGAGGTAAACAGGAACTTGGCGATGCTGTCCGGGCCGGTGGCGGCGAACGCCTGCTCGGCCTCCACGCCACCGGGTTGGGCCAGCAGGCTGGCGAAGCTTGTCCTCGACCGGCCAGCTATCTCGCCACGCACCGTGATCAAGGGCACGTCCGCCGGCAATACGGCAGTGATTGCCCGATCGAACGGTGCGGCTTCGCTGACAAATACCAGCCCCGGTTGCAACAGATCGCAGACGTGACGCAGCTTGGCGAAATCCTGGGACAGCAATGAATAGGCCGGCGATACCGGGCAATAGGGAATACCGGCGTACATCGCGCCGAGGGCCATTTGCAGGTGCTCGATGTCGTTGCCGGAGAGCAGCGCCAAGGGTTTTTCCGCCGACAAACCGTAACCGAGCAGGCTTTGGGCGATGGCCCGGACACTGTCGAGCATTTGGGCATAACTGACGCGACGCCAGTCACCGCCGGCTTCACGGGCGGCGATAAACGTCTGCTCCGGGCGCACCTCGGCCCAGTGCACCAGGCGCTCGAGCAATCGCGTCGGCAGCGGGGCCAGGGGCTCCAGGGAACGCATGTGCAAGATGCCACGCTCTTCCCGGACTTCGACGGCAGGATGACCAATCGACACCTGGCGATACCGCCCGGCCTCGGGTCGGGAGGACGATCTGGACTCGGAACTCACGTACATTTCCTCCACCAAGGCACACTCGGGTCGCGATGCGAGCGGAGCGTGGCAGCACTAGGCTGCGGCCTTGTCATTATTATTCTGGCCTGCATCAGGGGCGACGGCGTTCAAGGCTCGACCGCCCGCGATGCGACGGGTTTCAGATCGGGTAATGCCGGGGACCGTTCTGCAAGGTCACCCAACGCAGCTGGGTGAAATGCTCGATGGACGCCTTGCCGCCAAAGCTGCCGTAACCGCTGGACTTGACCCCGCCGAAGGGCATCTGCGCCTCATCGTGCACGGTCGGCCCGTTGATGTGGCAAATGCCCGACTCGACCCGCTGGGCCAAGGCTAGAGCACGGCTCGTGTCGCGACTGAAGATAGCGGCCGACAGGCCGAACTCGGAATCGTTGGCCAGGCGCAGCAGCTCTTCATCGCCTTCACCGCGCAGAAGCACCGCCACCGGCCCGAAGGACTCTTCGCGGTACAGGCGCATCTGCGCAGTGACGCCGTCGAGCAAGGTTGGTTGCAGGATGCTGCCTTCCAACTGTCCACCCGTGACCAGCGTTGCACCTTTGGCCAGGGCATCGTCGATCAGCCCCTTGATGCGCTGGCCGGCACTGACGTCGACCAACGAGCCCAACACCGAATCAGCGGCCGTCGGATCGCCGGCGCGCAGGGTGGCGATCTTGGCGGTCAAGCGGGTGATGAACTCATCCGCCACACGGGCATCGACGATCAGTCGCTCGGTGGACATGCAGATCTGGCCCTGGTTGAAGTAGGCGCCGAAGGCCGCCGCTTGCACCGCGGCGTCCAGGTCGGCGTCGTCCAGCACCAGCAGCGGAGCCTTGCCGCCCAGCTCCAGCAAGGCCGGCTTGAGGTGGCGCGCCGACAGTTCGCCGACGATGCGCCCGACGTGGGTCGAACCGGTGAAATTGACCCGGCGCACCGCCGGGTTGGCGATCAACCGCTCGACAATGGCCGGCGCATCGGCAGGTGCGTTACAGATCACGTTGACCACACCGTCCCCCAGCCCGGCGTCTTGCAAGACCTGGCCGATCAGCCGGTGCACCGCCGGGCTTATCTCGGAAGCCTTGAGCACCACGGTGTTACCGCAGGCCAGGGGCATGGCGATGGCGCGGGTGGCGAGAATCACCGGAGCGTTCCAGGGGGCGATGCCCAGCACCACGCCGCAAGGCTGACGCAGGGCCATGGCGAAACTGCCAGGCACGTCCGAAGGAATGATTTCGCCATTGATCTGGGTGGTCATGGAAGCGGCTTCGCGCAGCATGTTCGCCGCCAGGTGCACGTTGAAACCGTACCAGTTGGCCATGGCACCGGTTTCGCCGGCAGCGGCGACAAATTCACTGCTGCGGGCTTGCAACTGCTCGGCGGCGCGCAACAGCCGCGTCCGGCGTTCGTTGGGCGCCAGTGCGGCCCAGGCGGGAAACGCCGCTTGGGCAGCAGCTACCGCGGCGTCGGCATCTTCCAGGGTGGCGGCGGCCACGCGAGACACCACCTCACCCGTCACCGGGTTGCAGCGTTCGAAGGTCCGGCCGTCACGGGCCGGGCACGACTGGCCGCCAATCAACAGGGGCACGTCCAGCATGGTGATTCCTCTTTATTGTCTTTATCGGGAATACATCGCAGCGGTGTAACAGTAACGCCAGGGCGACGCAGCGAACAGCGGGATGCGGCCTGCCATTCGCCTATCGTTTCAGCGCTTATAGGTTTGCAAGCCCGGCTTGATGCTCTTGTCGTCCAGGAACTGCTTCATGCCCTGCTCGCGGCCACCTTCGGTGTCGAGCAGGCGCGACTGGTCGAGCTTGGCGTACAGGTAATCCTCGTTCTGCTCCCAGGTCAGTTCGCGGCAGCGCTTGAAACCATGCTTGGCGGCCCGCAGCACCACCGGGTTCTTCTCCAGCAGGTTGCGCGCCAGCTCCACCGTGACTTCACGCAGCTGCGCCAGGGGCACGCTTTCGTTGACCAGGCCCATCTCGGCGGCTTTCTGCCCGCCGAAGGTCTTGCCGGTCATGATGTAGTACAGCGATTGGCGATGGCCCACGGTATCGGCCATGGCCTTGCTGACGAGGTTGCCCGGCGGGATGCCCCAGTTGATTTCCGAGAGACCGAAGGTCGCTTCGTCGGCGCAGATCGCCAGGTCGCACGCCACCAGCGGACTGAAACCGCCACCAAAGCACCAGCCGTTGACCATGGCGATGGTTGGCTTGGCGTACATGCGCAGCAGCTTCCATTGCCATTGCGAGGCTTCGCGACGGATTTTCTCCTGGAGGATTTCCGGCCCGGCATCCACTTCGCGGAAATACTCCTTGAGGTCCATGCCGGCGGTCCAGGCATCACCGGCCCCGGTCAGCACCAATACGCCAGCGGCCGGATCCTGCTCCAGCGTCTCGAGCACGTCGATCATCTCGCGGTTGAGGGTCGGGCTCATGGCGTTGCGTTTTTCCGGGCGATTGAGGGTGACCCAGGCGATGCCCTCCTCGATATCGACCTTGACGGTTTTCCAGCGACCTTCGTAATTGCTCATGATGCGTGCTCTCTTGTTCTTGGCTGAAGATGATCAAAAACTAAACCGGAAAATTAGTTATGTCAATTAACTATTAATCGATTTATCTGTATTTTTCCGGGCCTGGATCGAGGGTTACAAATCTCGAATATGCGCGAGCCCATAGCCAGGGCGCCGCAACCCCGGCAAACTGGATAGCCTTGTTAACCACTTACCTTGAGGAAGTTCACTTCGATGGCCAAGTCTTCCAAGCTTGCCGAACCCGCCGAGCCCCTGGCCGCTGGTACCGACGCGCAAGCGCCGCTGGACTCCGCGCTGGACGACCTGATCGGTTACGCCCTGCGTCGCGCCCAGTTGAAACTGTTCCAGAACCTGATTGGCCGGCTTGCCGTCCACGATCTGCGCCCTGCCCAGTTCTCGGCCCTGGCGATCATCGACCAGAATCCCGGCCTGATGCAGGCCGACCTGGCCAAGGCCCTGACGATCGAACCGCCGCAAGTGGTGCCGCTGCTGAACAAGTTGGAAAGCCGGGCCCTGGCCGTGCGTGTGCGGTGCAAGCCGGATAAACGCTCCTACGGGATTTTCCTGAGCAAGACTGGCGAAACCTTGCTCAAGGAACTGAAACAAATCGCCGCGCAGAGTGACCTTGACTCCACGGCGACCCTTTCAGGAGCTGAGCGTGAGGAGTTGCTGCGGTTGTTGAAGAAGGTTTACCAATAAAGGACACCGCTCCCCTGTGGCGAGGGAGCTTGCTCCCGCTATGTGGGAGCAAAGCTTGCTCGCGACGAAGGCACCTCGATTCCTGAAAAACCGCAGCGCTTTCATCGCGGGCAAGCCTTGCTCCCACAAGAGCAAGCCTGGCACCTGTAAACTCACCAGATCGGCACGCTGTACGTCACCAGGAATCGGGTCTGGTTCTCGTCGCGAAACGCCGCCGTACCCGGGAAGTCGTTGCGATAGATCGATTTGCGCGCCAGCAGCCCGACGTTTTTCAGCGGGCCGCCCTGGATCACGTACCCCAGCTCCATCTGGAACTCGCGCTCCTTGCGATCCTCGGCATTGAGGGCCGCCAGTTCGATGTGATCGCCACGCACATAACGCAGCCGACTCCGCAGGCCCGGCACGCCCACGGCGGCAAAGTCGTAGTCATGGATCGCCTGCCAGGTGCGTTCCTTGGCATTGAGGAAGTCCGAGCTCATGGTCATTTCGCTCAAGCCCATCAGCTCGGTGCCGGACACATAAGGCGTGGCCGTATCGCCACTGGAATGCATGTAGCCCAGGCTCACGCGATGGCCACCCAGGCGATAGCCGACCAGCGCCGAGACATTGCGGTTATCCACCTTGCCGGCCTTGGCCGCGCCGTCTTCGTCGCTGAAAAAACTGCGCAGGTCGGTGGTCAGGACGCCATCGCCCAAGGGCAGGTTATGCAATAACGCCAGGGTGTTCTGTTGATACAAATCCGCCACTTCGGCGTGATAAGCCCGCAGGCTGAGGTCTTTGTTGACCTGGTAGTCGCCGCCCACGTACGCCATATGGGAAGACGTCGCCGCACCGTTGAAACGACGGTTGGGCGAGGCGATGCTCATCGGTTGGTAGTCGGTGGAATCGCGCCGGGCGATGCGATCGATATAACCGGTGTTCAACGTCAAGCCGTCGATGTCCTTGGAACTGAGGGTCGTCCCGCGAAAGGTCTGCGGCAGCAGCCGCGATGGGCTGGCAAAGGCAAACGGCAGGAAGATCGACACATCACCGGTCTTCACCGTGGTTTGCGCGAAACGCAGCTTGCCGGTCACGCCCAGGCGCGAATACTCATCCGCCGCGCGCTTGTCGCTGCTCGACACCGGCAACAGTTCGGTGCCGCTTCGGTCAGGCGACGAGTCGAGCTTGATGCCCAGCAATCCCCTCACGTCGAGGCCGAACCCAACCGCCCCGGGGGTAAACCCCGACTCGACGTTCATGAACACACCTTGAGCCCACTCCCTGGCCGCGGTCTTGGCGCCGTCGTCCTTGTAGTCGCGGTCCATGTAGTAATTGCGCAGAGTCAGGGTGCCGTGGCTGTCGTCGATGAAGCCCTCCGCCCGCAAGGCGGCAGCCCCCAGGCTCAGCCCGAGACAGGCCAGCAGATGAACGAGCGATGAAACAGGGCGCGCCGTCAGGGCGGCCCTAGCAAGGTTTGGCATGTTCGATATCCACTTATTGTTGTTTTGTTCGGCCCAACCTTGGTGCTGAGGGCCGTGGGAACCAAGAATGGAAACCGCACGGGGGCTTCGTCAATCAACAATGACCGATAATCGAACATTAATATCATTAACTAATTTACCAACTGACTTGAAGATTCGTACCAAGCCCCTGATTTTTATAATGATCTGGCCAGTTTATGACTCCGCATCGGCATCATTCATTTTTTAGTTAGCTTTGTTAATCTTAAATGCAGCTGCCGGTTATCCTCAGAGCCGGTGTCCCTCACAAAAACAATAAGAGGATTTGCCATGAACCGTCCGGCGCGTCGTGCGACGCTGACCATCGCCTTGTGTTTTATCGTCGCGCTGATCGAGGGTTTCGACCTTCAGTCAGCCGGTACCGCAGCCGCAGGGCTGCGACAGACGTTTGCCCTCGACCCGAAAATGATGGGTTGGGTATTCAGCGCCGGGATCATCGGGCTGTTGCCAGGTGCGTTCTTCGGTGGCTGGATCGCTGATCGCATCGGTCGCAAGAAAATCCTCGTCGCCGCGGTCTTGCTGTTCGGCGTGTTTTCCCTCAGCACCGCTTATGTCGAACACTTCTCCAGCCTCTTGCTGGTGCGTTTCATGACCGGCCTGGGCTTGGGCGCCGCCCTGCCCAACCTCATTGCCCTGTGCGCCGAAGCCGTGGGCGAGCAGCGCCGGGGCACGGCCATCAGCGTGATGTATGCCGGCGTTCCGTTGGGTGGTGCGTTGGCGGCAGTGGTCGCCATGTTGTTTGGCGAGCACTGGCAGATGACGTTTTTCATCGGTGGGTTGGCGCCCTTGCTGGTGGTCCCGCTGATGCTCCTGTGGCTCCCCGAATCAAGCGCCTTTCGCCAGGCGCAGGATGGCGGCTCATCGCGCGGCTCCACCGCCCAGGCGCTGTTCGGTGAAGGTCGTGGCCGCACCACCTTGGCGCTGTGGCTGAGTTATTTCTTCACCCTGACGGTGATGTACATGTTGCTCAACTGGCTGCCATCGTTGCTGCTGGAACAGGGCTTCAGCAAACCCCAGGCCGGCCTGGTGCAAATGCTGTTCAACATCGGCGGAGCGCTTGGCTCGTTGCTCGGCGGCCTGTTGCTGGACCGTTGCAATGGCATCAAGGTGGTGCTGTTCGTCTATGCCGGCCTGCTGAGCGCCCTGGCCGGGGTCGGGTTGTCGGTCGGTATTGTGCCGATGGCCATTGCCGGGTTCGCCGCTGGGTTGTTTGTCATGGCTGCGCAATTGGTCCTCTACGCCTTGGCGCCGCCCTCCTACCCTACGGCCGTACGTGCGACGGGGGTTGGTGCGGCGGTGGCCATCGGACGCCTGGGGTCGGTGGCCGGGCCTCTGGCTGCCGGGCAGATCCTGGCGGCTGGGGGTGGGACCACGGCCGTATTGTTGGCGACTTCGCCTGGGTTGGTGGTTGCGACGTTGGCTGTTCTTAGTGTGGTTCGTCGTTCGGTCGGGCCGCGGTTGAGGGCTACGAATCCGGTTGTGGAGCATTCCTGACTTGGGGTGAATATCCGTTATTTAGGTCACCGCTGCTTATGGTTCCACCCAGCGGCGGGTCACTTTCGAAAAGCCCGGAAGCCGGCCCAGTTGAAAGTAACCAAAGCGCTTCAGCCCCACCACTTGGTGCCTCGCCTAGGCTCGGCATGCCTGCGTTCGGCCAGCGTGGTTAACGGGGCGCCCGAGATCAACGTCCACCCCGAGGCGGCCTTATAGCCGACCTGGTTCTTGGTAGGACCGCGTTTCCTCTGAGGGAGCGAGTTTGCTCGCGATGACGCCAGCACTGCACATCACCACACGCTGACCCAACGCTTTCGCGAGCAGGCTCGCTTCCACAGGGGATTGTGGGGGCTCACAGCATCCGGACACGATACAAGGTCCTTGTGGGAGCAACTGTCTTGGATGATTTATTTAGCCATCTTTTCCAGGGACATCTCGCCCCGCAATAAGCGATCTAGACCTTGAACCGCGCCACCGTCTCATGCAGTGAGCCGGCCATCTGCGCCAGGTCCTGGCCCGCTGTATCAGTATGCCGGGCGCCCAGCATGACCTGTTCGGACAGGTTGCGAATACCCACCAGGTTACGGTCCACCTCTCGCGCCACCAGCGCCTGCTGTTCCGTGGCGCTGGCGATCATCAGGTTGCGCTCGTTGATCTGCGAGATCGAATGGGCGATTTCATCCAGGGCATCGCCGGAGCGTTGGGCCACTAGCAGCGTGGCTTGCACCAGTTCGCTGTTGTGCTGCATGGAGCTCACCGCATGCCCGCTGTCCAGGCGGATGTTACCGATCATGCCCTCGATTTCCCGAGTCGAATCCTGGGTCCGATGAGCCAGCGCCCGGACTTCATCGGCCACCACCGCAAAGCCACGCCCGGCATCGCCGGCACGGGCGGCTTCGATGGCGGCGTTCAGGGCCAGGAGATTGGTCTGCTCGGCAATGCTGCGGATCACATCCAGCACCGAGCTGATGTCCTGTACCCGTCCGGCCAATTGCTGGATTCGCCCGGAACTGTCTGTCACACCTTCGGCCAGCGCGGTAATGGAAGCCACCGTTTCCTGGACCTGTTCACGACCACGCTGGGCCGTTTGCTCGGACACTCGCGAGGCTTCGCTGGTGCTCACCGCATTGCGCGCCACTTCGTCCACTGCGGCGGTCATCTGGTTCACGGCCGCGGCAGCCTGTTCGATTTCATGCCCTTGCAACTGCAACGTGCTGCTGGTCTGGCTGCTCACCGCGCTCAGTTCTTCGGAGGAACTGGCCACCCGATCCACCGAGGCCGCAATGTGCCGGACCATGCTGTTGAGACTCTGCTGCATGTCGTGCATGTTGCTCATCACGCTGTCATTGGCGCCGACACCCACGGGCACGCTGATCGTCAGATCGCCCTGGGCGATGAGGTTAAGCACCCGCGCCGCGTCATTGGGTTCACCACCCAGGGGACGGGTCACGCTGCGGGTCACCAGGACCGCCACGGTCGTTACCAGGGCCAGGCAAGCCAGCACCAACGCCAGCATGTTGCGCCGCGCATCGTTGTAGCGCGCCTGGGCCAACTGTTCACGTTCGACAAAGACCTTGCCCTGCATCGCCATCATCCCGTCGAGGCTTTTGTATACCTCAAGCTCCGCCGGAATCACGCCCTGCTTGAGCTGCGTCATCGCCTCGTCCGTCGCGCCCTGGCGGATCAACGCCTGCACCTGGACGAAAGCCGCCACATAGGCCTCGCGACGCTTTTTCAACTCGGCATAGGCGGCCTTGCCTTCAGGCTGATCGAACAGCGGCTCCAGCGTGGCGAAGGCCTGGGTAATCCGTTGTCGGGTGGCGTCGATGGATTGCTGGACTTGCGTGTTGTTCTTGTCGATCAACAAATCCCGGGTATTCCTGGCGTTATCGCGCACGCCCGTGGCGATCACCATGATCGGGTCGATCTTCGGCCAATCCTGCCTGACGATCTGCTCGGCCTGGTCGCGCAGCATCGCCAGGTCGCTCAAGGCGTAAAGCGCCAAGGCAATCAAGGCCAGTGGCGCGATGGCAAAGCCGATCACGATGCGTTGGGCGGTGGTGAGTCTGGTCATATCAAATGCTCCCTGTTCAACTACCTGCCGGTTGGCAGCGCATTTGAAAACCTTGAAAAAGTGTGGCCCGGTCATCCCGGGCCGCTGTCGGTCGTTCATCCCGGCGCTCGCTCAACTGCGTAAGACGAACGAGGGGAACAACTCGCGCATGGCGGCCCACAGCTCAGGCTGCAAGGCTTGTGCCGAAACGCTGGAAAGGTGGGGGTCGAGCATCCGCGCAGTGCGCACCAGTTGCACGGCGAACCGCGTGACGCCGCGTTCGCTCAAGCGTCGGGCCAGGGTCAGCAACCGCTCGGGGTCGAACAGATGCCAGTGCACCGTTGTGCGACATTCATAATCCACGCCGCTGGCCAGCAGGTGGTCGAGACTGCGCCAGTTGGCGGCACCGCTGCCTTCGACACGGGTCACGTCCAGGGCATCCTCGGGCAAGGCCTTGACGTCGAAACCCACCCAGTCGGCAAGCCCGACCACTTTGGCGAAGGCCGCCGGCTTGATGCCGGCGCTGTGCAGGCCGATGCGAAAGCCCATCTGCCGCACTTCCTCCATGGCCGGCGCCAGGCCGTCCTGCAAGGTTGGCTCGCCGCCGCTGAACACCACAGCGTCGAGCAGATCCTGACGGCGCTGCAGGAAGGCCAATACCCGGCACCACTCCACCTCCTCGCTACCACGCGGCGGGATCAGTTGCGGGTTATGGCAATAACGACAACGCCAGGCACAGCCCTGGCAAAACAGTACGCACGCCAGTTGGCCCGGATAATCGAGAGTGGTCAGGGGCACCATGCCCCCGACCCGTAGCACTCGACTCATGGACGCCCGGCCGCGCGTTCGGTGAAGTGCACCCGCTCGCGATGCTCGGACTGCTTGCCTGGGTTGAAGGCCGCCACCGGGCGGTGATAACCCATCACTCGGGTCCAGACTTCGCAACGTTGACGCTGTGCTTGGGGAAGGCTTTGCGATGCATTCATGGGTGAAGCTCCTTGCGGTCGATGGATCGGATCAGTGAACGCTGCCCTGGCGCTGTTGTTGCAGCAGCAAGGCCTCGTCGCATTTGGGGCAAAACTCGTGTTCGCCGGCCAGGTAGCCGTGCACCGGACAGATGGAAAAGGTCGGCGTGATGGTCAGGTACGGCAGGCGGAAACGTCCCAGGGCCTTGCGCACCAACTGCTTGCAGGCCTGCGTGGAGGAAATCTGCTCGGCCATGTACAGGTGCAACACGGTGCCGCCGGTGTATTTGCATTGCAGTTCGTCTTGCAGCTCCAGGGCTTCGAACGGATCTTCGGTGAAGCCCACCGGCAGTTGCGACGAGTTGGTGTAGTAGGGTGCGACCGGGCTGCCGGCCTGCAAGATGTCCGGGTAGCGCTTGAGGTCTTCCTTGGCGAAGCGGTACGTGGTGCCCTCGGCAGGCGTGGCTTCGAGGTTGTAGAGGTGGCCGGTTTCCTCCTGGAATCGCAACAGCGTGGCCCGCACGTGATCCAACAGTTTCAGGGCGAATTCCCGGCCTTGCTCGGTGTGCAGGCCTTGCTGGTCATCGGTGAAATTGCGCAGCATTTCGTGCAGGCCATTCACGCCGATGGTGGAGAAGTGATTGCGCAAGGTGCCCAGGTAGCGCTTGGTGTAAGGGTACAAGCCGGCATCCATGTGATGCTGGATGACCTTGCGCTTGACCTCCAGGCTCTCTTTCGCCAGTTCCATCAGGGTATCGATGCGTTGCAGCAACGCACTGGTGTCGCCCTTGTACAGATAGCCCAGGCGGGCGCAGTTGATCGTCACCACGCCCAGGGAACCGGTCTGTTCCGCCGAGCCGAACAGGCCGCCACCGCGCTTGAGCAGCTCACGTACGTCCAGTTGCAGGCGGCAGCACATCGACCGCACCTGATTGGGTTGCATGTCCGAGTTGAGGAAGTTCTGGAAATACGGCAAGCCGTAGCGGGCGGTCATTTCGAACAGCCGGTCGGCGTTCTCGCTGTCCCATGGGAAGTCGTGGGTGATGTTGTAGGTCGGGATCGGGAAGGTGAACACTCGGCCTTTCGCATCGCCGGCCTGCATCACCTCGATGTAGGCGCGGTTGATCAGCTCCATTTCCGCTTGCAGGTCACCGTAGGCGAACGGCATCTCTTCGCCGCCGATGATCGGGATCTGTTCGCGCAGATCCTGTGGGCAGACCCAGTCGAACGTCAGGTTGGTGAACGGGGTTTGCGTGCCCCAGCGCGACGGCACGTTGAGGTTGTAGATGAACTCCTGCAACGACTGGCGGACCTCGTCGTAGCTGAGCTGGTCCTTGCGCACATAGGGCGCGAGATAAGTGTCGAACGAGCTGAACGCCTGGGCGCCGGCCCATTCGTTCTGCAGGGTACCGAGGAAATTCACCATCTGTCCCAAGGCACTGCTCAGGTGCTTGGGCGGCCCGGCCTCGACCCGCCCTGGCACGCCGTTGAGGCCTTCGTGCAACAGGGTGCGCAAGGACCAACCGGCACAGTAGCCGGCGAGCATGTCCAGGTCGTGGATATGCAGGTCAGCCTCGCGGTGCGCCTCGCCGATGGCCTGGCTGTAGACTTCGTCGAGCCAGTAGTTGGCGGTGACCTTGCCCGATACGTTGAGGATCAACCCGCCAAGGGAATACCCCTGGTTGGCGTTGGCCTGCACACGCCAGTCTTCGCGATCCAGGTATTCGTTCATCGACGTGGCGACTTCCACCAGTGTGCGACGATCCCGACGCAGGCGTCCGTGTTGCTCGCGATAGACGATATAGGCACGCATGGAGAGAAAGAAACCGGCGTCCATCAGTACCCGTTCGACACGGTCCTGGATCTGCTCGACGTTCAACCGCGTCTGCCCTTCCAACCGCGCCAACACCGCCTCGAGCAACGCCTCGGCCTCGACTTCGGCATATTCGCCAGTGGCCTTGCCGGCGGCGATCAGCGCCTGGCGGATCTTGTCCGCATCAAAGGCAACCACACTGCCATCGCGCTTGTGCAAGCGGTTACACCCTACTGAGATCAACGTGCTCTGCATTTTGGCTCCAGACACTACATATAGGCTTTTTGATAGCTTCAAACACAATATGCAGTGGAGAGTACGGGCAAAAGGCAGGGTTGCAATTGATCGACATCAAGAATCGGGAGCGACTCACATTCAGGCTAGAAAAGTCATTTTTGCAAGCGCCGCAGATCCCCTAATGAAATGGCTACCCCCGCCGCCCCCTGCGATTGCCCACTAAGCTTTCGCAGGGGGCCTATCGGAGACCATTGCCATGAACAAAGTAGCTATTGCCG